>JAGQQP010000139.1 GCA_020426085.1 Planctomycetaceae bacterium
ACTGCAGGCATTGAAATATCGCTGGGACAACCGCTCTCAAGCACGACCTGTGACATCCAAGCAGGCTTTACACGACATCGAACTCAGTATTTCCGGAATCGAACTCGCTTTCGAAACGATGGACAAGCTTCAGTCACAAACGAATGTCAGTGAAGAAGACTGGCGGCTTCGAAAACGTGTCCTGGAACGTACCCTGGTACGACCATTGGAGACCTATCACGAACGGGTCCTGCCTCATCATTATAAGAAATCGCGTGAAGAACGAAAAAAACTGCTGGACGGTCTTAACCTGCCCACAATCCCATCGCTGTAAATGATTCAACCGCTTGAGGTTGTCGCTTACACACTTGCCCGGCTGACCAAAAACCGGAAACACTGAATCTTTTTGTTTTCGTATTGGGTATACTGAGTGGCTGGTAGTGGTTTGTATTTCATTCGAAATGATTCCCAGCCACCCTCATCGGGAAATAAGCACACAAATTCACACGCTGATGATGTCTATCTTCCGGTCGGGTTCTGCGTTTTCAAAAATGTGAGAAAACGGCTCCGTTTCAATACGAATCTCAACACTACGGAAAAGGCATCGTATGCGCTCCTCCTGCACTTCGGACTCACAGGGCATGTTCACAAAAACTCTATTCCTCTTCGGACGTCAATTGTCTCTGCTCGTTCTGATCTGTATCTGTAGCAGCACGCTTCATGCTCAGGGGACAGAGACTGGAAAACCGGAGCCGGAAAAGAAAGAGGAACAAAAGAAGAAGGCTGTCGGGGTGGAAACGATTCTCCCCAAACCACTGATCGTGGTTAACTTCGCCAGCGTGGAACGGATCCTCTCGGATATCGATTTTATTTTCGAACTGGCAGGACGTCCGGAAATTGCTGAGATCGCGTCAGCTTCCCTGGCGAATGTCAACGACCTGGAAGGTATTGATCGAAATAAAAATCTGGGTGTGGAACTGTACCTGAAAACCGGGCTTCTGCCCCAGCCGGTTCAAACCTTATATCTACCGATCAAAAAAGTACGTACTTTTCTTGATACGCTGGAAGTCCTGATTCCTGGCGATGAAGAAACGATCAAGAAAGATGCGGACCGGGATGACCTGTATATTATCAACGGTCGACGCGGCGAATCTATCATCCGCTTCCAGGATGATTATGCGCACATGCTCTTTCAGGGTGCTGAGAATGAAACCAGCCTGGAAATGATTACATCGCGCGACTTTGGTGATCCGTCTCAGAAACTGCAGAATCTGACTTCCGCCTATGATCTCGCTTTCAAAATCGATCTGAATGCGATTCCCGAGCTGATGCGCACGACTTTTCTGGGATTCTTCCGGACTGCCATTGAAACACAACTGCAGCAGCGCGATGGCGAATCCAAGGCCGCCTACGAACTCCGGCGCATGTCCGGAAAACAGAACCTGGAAAACATCGAATACTTTTTGACCGAAGGCCAGGAGATGGTGTTTGGCGGACGTATTGAAAAAGAAGAAAAACGGGGAATCGTTGACTTGCTGATCAAAGCCAGACCCAACAGCGATCTGGCTCGTGCTGTCAAAAATATCCCCGGAAAAGCGAGTTACTTCAGTGTGATTACCTCGCGCGAAAATCTGCCACTTGCTGTGTCGGCCTCCATGAATATCGCTCGTCGAGATCGACTGATCTATCAGAAATATTTAAACTACTTCGAAAAGCAACTGAGTGATAAACTCCTGACTGAAGAGGAACGCCTGCAGAACACCAGTTCGATTCAACAGTTCTTCAGCCCGGTGAAAACCATGGTCGATAAAGGGCACATCGATGTGTTTGCCCAACTGGTCTCAACTCCGACGAAAAAATTTGCCTTGATCGGGGGGATTAAACTTGCTCCTTCCTCGAATCTGCCTGCATCCCTGCTGGATATTATTAATCGCATTGATCAGCTGCCTGACAACAAGGCACACATCTACACGAATGCCGAAACAGTTCAGGGAATCGCATTACATCAGTTACAACCCGAATCGAAAACCGCCGATGATAAACAGCAGCGTTTTCTCGGCGGTGTCCCTTCTCTGTATATTGGAGCCGACAACGAAGTCATCTGGTTTGCCATGGGAACTGAAATTGCAGTTGCCGCTTTAAATGAAGCCATCGAAACGATCAACACCGCAACACCCGAAGCCAGAAAAGAACAACGGACCGCCCCCGTACAGATGGAATTTCATATCCGTCCGTGGCTCAACCTGTTCTCGGAAGCGGAAATCCAGGAAAGTGGGATCATGGCAATTCTTGATAACGCCTTCCAGCCAGGAAATGATCTGATTCTGGTAACCACACAACCTACTGAAACGGGAGTCCGTACCCGAATTCGATTTGACGAGGGTTATCTGAAACTGCTGGGAATTGCGATCGCGAAACGCTTCGACAGAAATCAGGAACGGAAACTGGAACAGCAAAATAAGAAGGCAAGAGACATCGAAAAGAACCTGGGAATCGATGATAAATAGCTCTGGCACATTGAATCGATCGTGTTCTGCCTCTTACTTCTTCTTCAGCTCCACGTAATGCTTTACAAACTGGTCCTGAGGCATGGTCACGGTCAGGTCAATGTTAGCCTGTTCAAACATCCGCCGCATGGAACGACTCTTTTTCCATTCTTCGGGAGAGACAGAACCGTCTTTATCCCGGTCGACCAGTTTAAAAAAATAGCCTGCCTGAGCAACCAGCGGATCAGTACTGGGTGCTGAGACCTGAACCGACTCGGGCTGGGATGGTTTTTCAGTTATGGACTGCTTCGGTGTATCAGTTGATCCTGAAGCAGATGTATTGCCGCTCGCAGCCAGGGGATTTGCAGCAGGCTGTCCTGTATTCAAAGCAAACATAAACGATGCGGCACTCCGTTGTGTTTTCCCCTCTTTAGCGAGCTTGATTTCTTTCGGTGTCAGAAAACCATCTCCATTCAGGTCCATCGTAAAAAAATCGCCGAGTTTGGTCGGATTATTTTTTCGCCATTCGTAGAGGCCAATCTGACCATCCTGATCCATATCGTGCTGCACGAATTCCTGATTCAGATCCACTGTCGTCCGCTGTGGTTTGGCCGGTTCATTCTTAGAGGTACTGCTACTGGAACGATCATTTGAAGAACTACCCGGAGTGCCTCGGTCCGACTCAAACGAACCATAGCGGCTGCGCATGGCATCACGATCAAAACTTCCCCTGTCAAATCCACCACTTCGGTCGTCATCGTCGTCACGATCACCGCCAGGCCGGGAAAAGCCGCCTGGAGGACCACCAAATCCCCCCGGTGGACCACCAAAACCTCGTGAAGAACCGAAACGACTGCGATCATCCCCTCCACGACTGCCGCGATCCCCGCGACTAAACGAGCTGCGCATCCGCTCCATCACCTGAGGCATGATCCGTTCAAATTCCTGCTGGCTCATGTCGCGCGACGTATCTACACCGGCTGCTTCCAGGGATTCCTTGAAACGATCAGGCATCTGAGCAAATTCAGAGGCCTCAATCACCCCGTTTCGGTTGCGATCCAGAAACGAGATAAAGCCGCGTGAGCGACTATCACCACCTGGCTGTGCATACGCCAGATCAGCGCAAAACCCTACTAACAGTACAGAAGGAATCAGGAGAGTGGTAAAACGGAACATTTTCTTACTCCGCAACATTTAGAGCGGTCTTCGACGGGTATTACCGTGTTTAATAAACAGATACCGTGATTTTGCGCATCTGTCTCCCAGTCATGCAAGTAGAATTTCGGCACCTGACATTAGAAACACCGGTCGAAAGGGAACCGATCGATGAATTCTAAAAGAATCCCAAGATCTTTGAAACGAGCTCTAAACTGTTGAAGTATAACATGATAGTACACCATTCGCAGAATGTTTTTGTATTTGTTTTTGAGTTAACTCAGGCTGTAATCAGTAGATTCATAGAATCCATAACCAAGTTCAAAATAACCGGTTGTTGGAAATCAATCTTGTAACCTGCTGTGACACACCTCAAAATAGTGATCACTCGAACATTTTCATAATAAATATTTTTTCCGCCTGATATCAGAATCGCCATGCAAATGATGAGAAGTATCAAATTCCAATTCTTTTTTTTGATCGCCCTGATGGGTCTGATTCCCTGCTCTGACATGCTCACAAGAACAGTACAGGCACAGGAATCTGAAGACCGGGGTAGCAGACGTGGTTTTGGTGGTGATCGCGGAGGCTTTGGCGGAGACCGAGGTGGCTTCGGTGGTCGTGGCAGTTTTGGTGGCGGATTCGGAGGAGACCGTGGTGGATTCGGCAGCCGGGGAGGCTTTGGTGGTCCTCGTGGCGGCATCGGTTCGCTGGTCAATCGTGAGGAAGTCCAGAAAGAACTCCAGCTCACTGAAGACCAGATCAAACAGCTTGAGGAAGCCGCAGCAGCGATGCGCCCCACTCGCGAAAGCATGGAACCCTTCATGACACGCATGCGGGATGCCCAGACGGATGAGGAACGTACCAAAGTCCGTGAAGAAATGAGTGCCTCCTTCGAAAAAACGCGAACTGAAGGCGAAGCCAAACTGATGAGTCTGCTGAACGAAAAACAGGCCGCTCGACTCAAACAACTCCAGCTTCAGGAAGGCGGCTATCGACAGTTGACCAATGAAGACACAGCAAAACAGCTCAAGCTGACTGAAGATCAACTGAAACAGATCACCGAACTGGAAGAACAGCGATCAAATGCCCGTCGTGACCTGGGCCGTCGTGCCACTTCAGAAGAACGCGATAAAGTCCAGCAGGAATTCGATCAGAAAATCGAAGCCGTGTTGACCAAAGACCAGCAGGCTCAGTGGAAGCAGATGCTGGGACCTGCTCTGGTGACAGAAACAAAGCCCACTGAATCGAGTGCTCCTGCTGTCAGCAGTAATGCCAGCCCCATTCCACGACCACGTCCACAGATTCCAATGGAACCGGAAGGCTTGAAACCGGAAGACCGTCGCATTTCGTTCGGCGGTAATGCCATTGCCATGAATGATGCAACCAGTAAACCTGCTGATCCCGATCAACCTCAGACAGCAAAGAAACCGGGGCCCGTCAATAAAATGTCATTTAACTTCCGGTTTGCGCCCTGGGGTGATGTGCTGAAGCTGTTTGCTGAATCAGCCGGTTACACACTCGATTTGAATGATGTTCCTCCGGGAACCTTTAATTACTTCGACCAGGGAACCTACACCCCGACGGAAGCACTCGACATCATCAATGGCTATCTCCTGCAGAAAGGGTATGTCATTGTCCGCCGCGATCAGTTTCTGGTGGTTCTGAACATCGATAACGGAATTCCTCCTAACCTCGTACCGATTGTCGATTCCGAAAAAATTACCGAGCACGGTAAGAACGAGCTGATGAGCGTGACCTTCCAGCTGGAAGGGGTCGACGTCAGTCAGGTCGCCAAAGAAGTTCAAGCCATTCTGGGACCGCAGGGAAAATCTGTGGCATTGAATACAGCCAACTCCATCATCGTTACCGATATCGGCAGTAACCTGTCACGGGTAAAAAAACTGCTGGAAGGGGCCATGGCGAATGCCGGGCCTACCGATCTGATCTTTCGCTCTTTTGAGTTGAAATTTATCGATGCGACAGAAGCAGAAAAGATTCTCCGCAGTCAGTTCGGTCTGCCTGCCGCGACTCAGAATGTCAGTGCCGCTGCCACTTCAGCCCGCTACCTTGACTACCGTTCCCGCAGCAGCAGGGATCGAGGCAGTAGCCCTCCACAGCCGCAACCCACTAAAGAATCAAATACTCAGGTCACCGCTGATCCTCGTACAAATCGCCTGCTGGTTACAGCAACCCCCGATCAGATTAAAATTGCGGATGAAATCATCAAGTCAATTGATGTGGATGAAGGGAACCTGCTGGGACCGGGGGGCAATAAACCCTTCCTGCGTGTTTATACCGTCAGTTCCGCTGATTCCCGAGAAGTCACCAAAACCCTGGATGCGATGATGCCGGGCGTGGTTGTCAACGAAGATGCCCGCAACGATAAAATCCATATTCTGGCCACGCACAAAGAGCACGAAAAAATTGAAGAAATGATTCGACAGCTCGACGGCGAAGGAGGCAGCCAGTCTGTTTCTGTGATCAACCTCAGCTCCATGGATCCCATTTCTGCCACAACCACACTGCGGTCACTCTTCTTACGTGACGGCGATGACGCCCCCACCATCGAAGCCGACCTGCTGGGTCGTCGCCTTCTGGTACGTGGGACTCCCGATCAGGTTATTCAAGTCAAAGCACTCCTGGCGCAACTGGGCGAAGATGGAACAGGTCGTCCCAATGAAAATCGTGCTCAGGGTCCTGTCCGAACGATTCCACTGGGCGGCCGTGATTCTCGCGAAATCATGGATCTGATCAATAAACTCTGGTCCGCTTCTTCAGGCGACGAGAACCCGATTCGGATTGTTGTTCCTTCGGAAAACAATCTGATTCGTGAACGTGTTATCGGAGGCGAAGACGAAGCCCCGAACCGAAACCGGGGGTTTCGTAATCCATCACAAAACACCAGTGCTCCGTTGAATCGTCCCATTCAACGTCAGCTGCCTGCTCGCGAGAAAGAACAACAGCGATTTTTCTTCACAGCCAGTGATGAGAAATCAGAAGCGGCTGTAGAACAGCCTGACGATTCAGATCGCGCTCCAGAAAATAAAAAACAACCAGAGCCCGGCAACCAGTCTGCTGGCGATTCTCAGGGTGAAAAAAAGAAGCCGGTTGCCGTCTCCACGAATGGAGACAATCTGATTATTTCTTCAACCGATATCGAAGCCCTCAATCGCCTGGAAAAAATGATTGATGCACTGACCCAGGCGATTCCTCCGAAAAATCAGTGGACTGTCTTTTACCTGCGTTCTGCCGATGCCACCGCGACCGCCAAAATGCTGGAAAGTCTGTTTCCCAGCAGTTCTGTCTCGGACATGGACTCAGGCTCCGGCATGTTCAGCGGAATCTCCAACATTGGCGGCAGTCTGATGGATGCCACCGGACTCTCTACGCTGGGCATGGGACCGCAGACACTGCGTATCATTCCGGAAGTCCGTTCAAATGCACTATATGTAACCGGTCCTGCCGACAAAGTGCAATCTGTAGAACAGATGCTGAAAGTTCTGGATGCATCAGAGCTGCCTGCATCTCTGCGAGATCGCTCTCCGGGAATCATTCCTGTTGAATTCGCTTCTGCAACAGAAGTAGGCAACATCGTCAAAGAACTTTACAAAGATTATCTGCAGCCCCCTCAACAGCAGAACAATTCTCGCAGAGGCGGCAATCCTTTCGCTGCCATGATGGGGGGAGGCTCGCAAGGAGGCTCCACTGCACAACCGGCAGAAGCCCGTCTTGCTGTCAGCGTAGATGAGAACGCCAACCAGCTGCTTGTCTCCGCCAGTGATTCCCTGTTCCAGGAAATTGAATCGCTGGTACGTGAACTGGATTATTCCGCGAAAATGTCACGAAAGTCAGTTCAAGTCGTCACGTTGAATAATGGAAACTCAGCTTTGATTCAGAACGCCCTGACTTCACTGCTCCCGAATGTCACCGTAAGTACGACCGGTGATGCACGCAAAAAAACAACCACCCCGACACCAGACTCACCCTCTCAGTCTACCTCCCCCTCGAGTTCAGGTGACCGTGGCGAAGAAATCCGAAACTTCTTCGAACAGCGGATGCGCGAACGAATGGGATCCGGTGGTCAGCCGGGAGGCGATTTCGGTCGCGGCAGCTCCCCCTTCAGCGGTCGCAGCTCACGTGGTTTCAGTTTCCCGGGTAGCGATGGTGGCAGCTCGCGCGGCGGTAGCAGTCGCTCCAGTCGTGGTCGCGGTCGCTGATACAACAATATAATTTCCATACCAACCTTTTCAAAAATCCCATTGAGTCAACTCCATGGAAATCGGTGAAATTCTTCAAAGACGTGGCATCCTTGACGAACGCCAGCTGGTCATGGCACAGCAGTCGGCGAACGGAGATCGTCTGGACCGTGTCGTCATGGAGATGGGTCTGGCTTCAGAAGAAGACCTGCTCAAAGCCTTTGCCGACGAACTGGGCATGAAATACTTCGAGCTCAAGGATTACCAGGTCGACAAAGCACTGCTGGCTCAGTTCCCTGCGACTCCCATCTTTCGAAATGCACTGCTCCCTCTGCAGCGTGACAATGGCCGCGTCCTGGTCGCTTCTGCAGATCCTTTTGACTTTGAAGCCATCGACGAACTCAGTTCATTAAGCGGCCTGAATCTGGAACCGGTGCTGGCACTCCATGACGATGTTGTCGAACTCATCAAGGAAAACCTGGGGGTCGGCGGCGATACGATTAACGAACTCGTATCACAACGGGCGGCAGAAGACGGCGTCGAACTACTGGAGGAAGTCTCCGAAGAACATGGCGAACTGGCCGACATGGCGCAGACCGCTTCCGTCATTCGCCTGGTCAACGAACTGCTGATCGAAGCACTCCAGCAGCAGGCCAGTGACGTCCACATTGAACCACACGAAACAGGGCTCGTCATCCGTTACCGGGTTGACGGTCTGCTACGGGTACAATCGGTTCCCCCGGAGATCAATCATTTTTATTCGGCGATTGTGACGCGTCTCAAAATCATGTCGCATCTGAATATCGCAGAAAAGCGACTGCCTCAGGATGGCCGGATCAAGCTCCGCATCACCGGCCGGGAAATCGACGTCCGTGTTTCGATCATCCCCATGATCTACGGCGAAGGCATCGTCATGCGTCTGCTCGATAAAGAACGCATGGTCTTTCGCCTGGATAATGTCGGGCTGAACCCAACGATGCTGAAAAC
>JAGQQP010000013.1 GCA_020426085.1 Planctomycetaceae bacterium
AGCGATTCTCACGGGTGTGTTTGCGACAAAATCCATTACCGGGAATGCGGACGGCTCAGGTTTACTGGAAGGGAATTCCCAGCAGCTGATCAACCAGTTTGTCAGCGTGGGAGCTGCCATCGCTATTTCCGTCGTGGGAACGATCATCATTCTGAAGCTGATCGATCTGACCATGGGTCTGAGAGTCAGTAAAGATGGTGAAATTCAAGGACTTGACTTGAGTCAACATGGAGAAGAAGGATACATCTTCCTGTAAAATCGGGAGTCGAGAGTCGGCTTCAGGCCGACTCTCGTTCTCATTTTCAGGAATTTCGGTCCGAAAGGCCTGTCAGGACAATAGTTCTGATTGTTTTTTCAGGGAAATCAATTTGCGGTATCGAGATTTCCCGACAATTGCGATATAATATCTAAGTGTGATAGTCGTCTGGGTTTCTGAAAGCGCTGGAAGAAAACCGGACATTTTTCTGGGAGTATGATTCCGATGAAAAAAGTGGAAGCTGTCATCAGACATTTCAAACTGGAAGAAGTTAAAGATGCTCTGACAGAAATTGGTGTACAGGGCATGACAGTGTCTGAAGTACGTGGTTTTGGTCGCCAGAAAGGCCACAAAGAACAGTACCGTGGTGCAGAATACACCGTGGATTTTCTACCAAAGGCTAAAATGGAAGTCATCGTTCCCGATGATCAGGTGAAAGCCGTTGTTGATACAATCCTGGAATCAGCACGCACCGGACAGATCGGTGATGGTAAAATCTTCGTTTTACCTATCGAGGATATTATCCGGATCCGCACAGGTGAAGCCGGAGATACTGCGCTTTAACAAACGACGGTAAAGCGAGGGGCGTGCTTTTGCCCCTTTTGCTTTACGTCAGTCTGGCTGACTGAAATTACGGTTTTCGAAAGAACTTTCAATGAAAAAGATTCAGGCAATCATTCGCCACTATAAACTTGAAGAAGTCAAAAATGCGATTTCTGAAATTGGCATTAGTGGAATGACTGTCAGTGAAGTCCGTGGTTTTGGTCGCCAACGTGGCCACAAAGAGACTTATCGAGGCAATGAATACATCGTTGACTTTCTTCCGAAAGTGAAACTCGAGATTGTGGTCCAGGACGATTTGGTGCCCCAGACCGTTGAAACGATCACTCAGGTTGCACGTACCGGGCAGATTGGTGACGGGAAAATTTTCATTACCAGTCTCGATGAAGTCATTCGAATCCGTACGGGAGAAACTGGTCCGGAAGCGGTCTGATCCATTGGCAGATTTCCTGCACGATACTCTGTCCTGAATCCGGGCTCCTTTTGTTCGCGTTCGTTTCAGCCTGGAATTGATGATGTCACACACGTCGACCTCCTGCAGTGCACAACAATTTGTTGTCTATCGCACGAAGGTAGAGCAAGCCCGGCAACGCGGTCAGGAACTCTTGCGCAACGGCGCCAGCGGTTTGCAGATCGCCACAGCGATCGCCGAATCGATTGAACAGCTGCTGCTGCAGATCATTCAGGATCAATTTCTGCAGCTTCCTGAAAACCGCCAGAAGTTACTGATCCCAAACTGCTCGATTCTCGTCATAGGTGGTTCCGGTCGCGGGCTGATGGCCCCCTACTCCGATGTAGACCTGCTGTTTCTGTACCGAAATCAGGTTGAGGAAGAATTTGCAGGATTTGTCGGAGACGTCGTTCGGAACTGCTGGGATGCCGGCTTGAAACTGGGGCACAGCCTCAGAACCATATCCGACTCGGTCAAAATGGCGCGTACCGAACCTGAATTTGCCACAGCGATGATTGAAGCCCGTGCCATCTGGGGGGACGAGCATCTGGCCGAACAGCTGATCCGGGCATTCTATCGGCACGTCATCTTATTTCGCAGACGGGTTTTCTTCGAACAGTGTGTCGAAGCACGCTGGCAGGAACGCAAGCAGCATGGCGGCGCAGTCATGCAGCTGGAACCCGATATCAAGCGTTCTCCCGGCGGTCTACGCGACATTCACCTCCTGCGCTGGACCGGCTTTGCCCGCTATGGAACCGCAAATCTCGACATGCTGCGACTCGACGGGAGGATCAACAGTCGCGATGTCAGAACACTGAAAAATGCCCGCGATTACCTGCTGAAAGTACGCATTCAACTGCATTACGAAGCGGGGCGTCAGCAGGATCTATTTACCAAAGACACACAACTCTGGATGGCTGAACAACGCAAAATTGAAGGTACCAACGGCCAACGCCCCGTTGAACTGCTGATGCAGGAATATTTCCGGCACAGTAAAGCTGTGGCAGAAATCACCGAGCGTTTCATCAAAGCACATCGGCCTCAGCCACTGCTGTCGCGAATCTACGATTTTCTGATGACGCATCGATCGGACTCCATTCTCAAAATTGCGCCGGACCATGTGGACGTGATCCCCCGGTATCGTTCCCAGGTCTGCAACAGTCTCGAAGAGATATTAAAACTGTTTGATACTGCTTCCCTGTATGGGATTTCGATCGCTCCGGATCTGCTGGATGCGATCCGGGAGTCGGCACTCACTCTGCCTCCCACGATTTCGAATCGAGCCATTGATCTGTTTCGTGCCATTCTGAATCGCAGCACTAATCTTGGCCCGACACTCAGAATCATGTCTGAAACGGGGATCTTGAATTTACTGATCCCCTATATGAAGCACGCCTACTGCCTGCTGCAATTCAATCAATACCACAGTTATACAGTCGACGAACACACATTTCGTGCCATCGAAGCTGCAGAAACCTTTGCCAACGATGACTCCAGCCTCGGCAGTTCTTATCGACACATAGAAAAGAAAGATATCCTCAATCTGGCGATTTTGCTGCATGATATTGGCAAAGGCTATGGTGAAGACCATTGTAAAATGGGCGCGATGATCGCGACAGACACCTCAGTTCGACTGGGGTTGAAAGAAGAAGAACAGAAACTGCTGGTCTTCCTGGTATTCGAACATCTCAATATGGCACATCTGGCTTTCAGGCGTGATATCTCTGACCCGGACATTCTGTTCGCCTTCAGCCAGAAGGTCGGCAGTCCCGAAAAGCTGCGGATGCTGTATGTACTCACTGCAGCGGATATCACAGCCGTGGGTCCAGGCGTCTTCACAGACTGGAAATCGGAACTGCTGGCAGACCTTTACGAGCGGACCATGCTCCTGCTGGGGGGGAAACATTCCCGTTATAATCGTGACCAGCGACTCTCACGTGTCAAACAACAGGTGCGCAGCTATCTGAATCTTCCTGTACTGCTTGAAGTCGAAGCAGAACAGGAAGAAAGCTGGTTCACAGAACTGTTTAACTCGTTCTCTCCTCATTACCTCCTGGTCACTCCCCCGGAACGCATTGCAGCAGACATTGAAATTCTCCGTGACCTCCCTCCCGATCAGATCGTTGTCGAAGGCGAATTTGAACCGGAAACTGCCACGGTTAATTATCATGTAATTGCTTCTGCCTTGTATTCGCAATCCTGTTTTCATCGCATGGTCAGTGTATTTACTTCGCGTCGGATGGAAATCATTTCCGCACAGATCACAACGAGTGCCTCCGGCGGAGTGGTCGACAGTTTCCGCGTGATCGATCATGATTTCGCCGGCGAAGTACCTCGTTCGCGTGTGCAGACGATTGAAACGGAAATCCGCAAAGCTGTGATTGGCGAGAGTGACGCCAAAACCATGTTTTTAAACAATCGACGTTTTCAGGAATCAGCCAGCCTGAGTGGTGAACTCGATCTGGGCCGGGTGGAAATCGACAATCAGTCTTCCAGACGCTGTACGATCATTGATGTGATCGCCCATGACCGTACCGGGCTGCTGTATATCGTCTCTCGTGCCATCAGCCGCATGGGACTCTCCGTCGTGATGGCAAAAATTTCCACGCACCTCGATCAGGTCGTCGATGTATTTTACGTCATTGATGAGCACGAACGTAAAATTGAGGATGGTGACCGGTTACAGGAAGTAAAAGAACAACTGGAACGCACCCTGCACGACTTTGAACTGGAAGGCTATAAGCGTTATCAGCGCGTCTGACAGAATCCGCTGCTCTGCTTTGCTTCAGGCAGGGATCACTTCCAGAACAGTAACAGGTGTCTCCACATGGATTTGACAATCCGAGGCGGCTGCGGGAACCAGCAGCGTTTTCCCCTGAAACAGTTCATACGTTTCGGCACTGCAATCCAGTTGCCCGGAACCTTCCAGGACGATCAGAATCTGCGCCTGATTCAACGAAGTCAGTTGAAATGATTCATGAGCAACATGCCGACGAATCGAAAAATGTTCGCACGTTAATAATTCTTCAATCTGATGGTTTTCTCGAAATTGCTTTTCGGGTTCCAGCAGATCAACGGGCCCCAGATCAAAATCAATGCAGGAAATGGCCTGCTCAACATGTACGGGACGGGGGCTCCCGGACTGATCCAGACGATGCCAGTCGAATAACCGATAGGTCACATCGCTGGTCTGCTGAACTTCGGCCAGTAATATACCCTCACCAATCGCGTGCAGAGTACCGGCGGGGATATAAACACTGTCCCCCTTGCGGACAGGATAGCTGTGCAGACATTCTTCAACAGTTCCCTGCTCCAGATGCTGCCGAAGCTGATCGGGACCAACCCCCTGCTTCAGACCTGCATAGATACAACTCTCAGGTAGTGCATCCAGAATAACCCAGGCTTCAGATTTTCCCGACTTCATCGCATCAAATCGGGGAAGATGACCTGCATCCGGGTGAACCTGCAGCGACAGTCGGTCCGTGGCATCAATGAATTTGATGAGAATCGGGAATAGTGGATAATTCTTCCCCTCCCCAAACAATGCTCTCGGGTTCTTCTCGATTAACTTTGTCAGTGTCCAGCCTGAAAATTCCCCACTGGCGATCAGCGTCGGGGCTCCGGGATAGTCAGAGAGCTCCCAGCTTTCCCCATAATCCTGTTCCATACCAATCAGTTTATGTAATACCGTGCCCAGACGCTCCCCGCCCCATCTGGCACGCTTCAGGATCGGCGTGAACTCCAGAGGTAATAAGGTGGCAGTAGATTGGACTTCTTGTAATGACATAATTAGTTGAAAAGTAATACCAGATAACAAGATAGAAAGACTGGAAAAGATAGATGCTTCTATCATCGTAATTAAGGAAACCCCTCAATTGCAACTATAATCCTTACGAATTACGAGATCGGGGATCTCCTGCTTTATTTTATCATTTTCTTAGAACAAACGTTCTTAAAAGGTTTCAATTGCCATAAACGGGAACTCCTGCTAATCTCTCCCCCCTTGAAGCCATCGACAACACAAACTGACCATGAGTACACATATCCTTCGCAGTTTGTCTCGGTTGCCTGGTGAATTACCGCTGTTTATCGATGAAAGGCTCATAAGTGGCAGATCTGACATCTCAAAGTTTAGAAGTTGAACTTTCTATTGGTGACACAATACAGATCGGAGATCAGTTTTTAACGGTAATCGATATCGAGGAAAACGAAATCCTGTTTCAACTCGATACAGACAATCCCACCGGACCTGCTGCCAACGCGATCAAAGATGCCTACTCCTTTCACTGAGAATTCATTCGGGCGTTGTTGTCCATTCATCTAAGGCTGTTTTCCTGTTTCAGAGGGTCAGCTGGAAATAGTAGCCAATGGGCAATTTCGGGCTTTTGAATTTCCCCTCGATGGGAACGCTCTATTGTTGTCTGAAACTGGGGAATATCTTTCACCCAGAGTGTTGCCTGTTCATCTTCGTAAATCAGCAACCAGTCCTTTCTCTGTTTTAAATACCCATTCGTCTGCTGAGACTGTGGCAGAAGAATGATTTCTGTCGGATATTGATCCAGTAGTGGAGTCGAACCACTGGATTCCTGATTCAGTTTCTGAAACGCCACAAACTCCTTTTCGAGTTGAGCTGAGTACACTGTTCGATAACGTCCGTCAAAGGCCACACGGGATTCTGGAAAAGTCTGCCAGATGACATATTGAGCCCAACCGTAATCGGTCAGAATGTTTCCTGTCAGATGCTCCTTCTGCATGACCTCAATGACGGCAACAGGCATTCCGGGCGCTCTGCTTCGTGTTTCCACTCCAATCTCCCAGGGCGGAACACCTTCTTCCTGTAGATGGACCACCGTGTGAGCTCCCAGTCCCAGGATCACCAGAGTCATCATTGTGATTAGAACGGACCGCAAGCCCAGTCGCGATTCTCCCGACCACTGTTGATTGATCACAGGAAACAGATTTCGCAGGGAGTCTGTGATCGGACGTGGCAGCAGAATCATGACGGCAATTGCCAGTAAAGCCACATGTCTGATATGACTGACAGCCTGCCAGGCAACCACGCCAATCAGTAACAGATCAATCCACTCCCACTTCCTCGAACGGAAAAAAGCCAGTCCGATCAGTAAAAACGGGATGTAATACAGCAGTGCCTGCCTTGCCTGCCAGAGTGGCTGCCATTCACGAACAATCTGTGTTGTAATCAGATGATCCCAGAGCATCTGATGCAGATGAACCCCATAGGGATTGATCAGCGTCACCAGCCAGCTCGCAGTAACAGCCACCAGCAGTCTGAAAAAATCTCGTCTCTGGTACAGGCCTTGAAAGCAGCCATATCCCACCCACAGGAGAACCACTGTTTCAACACCAACTCCGGCCAGAAAGCCCCCATGAGAGTTCGACCAGAACAGCATGACAACAGGCAGATACCAGACCCCCTTAGCCTGAGGACGATCAACATAATCCCGCAGCAGTAACAGAGTCCAGGCAAAGCAACCAAATGTCACCAGCTGCGGGCGGATAAAAACCACAAACTGCGCCAGACAGAACGCACCATAGACCAGTAACAGAACCGCAGCGGCGAGGCTTGCCTGGGACTTTCTTAATGCAATCCAGGCGGGTACCAGAATCATGCATACCCAGAAATTTCGCCAGAGCCACAAGCCGGTATTTCCGAGTTGAGTCCAGAGCCAGCCAAATGACAATTCGGAAAACCACTCATGGTTAATCCAGATGGTACCCGGTTCCGTGTAACAGAATGGGTCAGTCCGTTCTACCAGAACATGCTGTTCCAGCGCTCGTAATCCGTAGAGTGTATGCCCCCATAAATCGGGATCGGCAATGGTCACAGTGCCTGTTAAAAACAGACAGGCGAGCCAGATACTCCCCGATGCAATATTCCATTCAGCATTACCGGATTCAATCTCAGGTACTGACACAACAATTCTCCCGGTGGATTCCATTCACGAATCACGCTGCCATCAGCAGTTTGCCATCAAGCTGAAAAGAAAAAAAGACCTGCACTCATTAGTACAGATCTTTTTATTTTTTTCTGAATTCTGTTCTCTGCTACATAGTTCACAATGGTGTGAACTATTTGGCCTTCAGAATATCTTCCAGGCTGGGAAGAGAATCATGAAGAGGTTCCAGCGTCGGAACGCCATCGCCGTCTGCAGGGAATTCTTCGTACGCTCTCAAATCGATCTGTTCGTAAATTCGATCAAACATTTTGTGAGCATAAGGCGCTTTCGGATTTCCGCCGAGAGCAATAATCTCACCTTTTTGACGAAGAATATTTGTGTAATTGTAAGGTCGGAAATAATAGTATCCGTGATAGACAGGCGGGTAAGGATAGTGGGGGTACATATCACCCGTCGTTTTCCAACACAACCAGCTCCGCTTTTTCAATTTGCAACCATCGTCGCTGTAACAGCTGCCCCACATACCCCAGTGACCGAAGAGTCCCCCAGGCTGACATAGATCACCTGTCGAACAACCTGGTGCACATGCATCGGAAGTAACACAGGTATTTTGACATGATGCCATTGAGATTGTTGCGGGAGCACTGACGGTGCTGACTGGTACAACTTCTCCGTCGTACTGCCAGACACTTAAACCGATGAGCAATGCAAAACTCGCATTCATGAGACCACCTTTTATTTTTACGTTGTATCAACAACACTATTAGTTAGGCATTATGGTGGACATTAAACTGACAGTCACTCTGGAATCAGAGCACAAATTCTCCCACCATATCTCGTTTTCGTCCTGAGACAGACCAAATGTAAAGTAAAAATAGAGGAAATCAACAAAATCTTTAAATTTACATAAATTGGGAAACACCTCAAAATTTGTATCAACCTTCCGTACAGTTCTAACCGATATGATTGATGCTATGGGATTTGCCTGTAAAGAGCAGGCCCGTATTACTTACCAGGAATCAGGTAATATTAAACATTACAATTCACTGGGACTGTGACAGATAGCAGACAACATCAGACAGACACCACTGGACTAAGTTTTAAAGCAAAGTTCCTTTAAACGTAGTTTTTATTCGAACTTCAATTGATTCAATAAATCACTTACTCCAATTTCTCAAATTGACGACCAAAGGATTGGGAGACAAGTATGTCTATAAATGCCTCATGGAAAAGACGCACAATGCTGGCAGTTGCCTGCGGTGTCGCTATCACAGCATCGCCACTTTCTGCGCAGGTTCCACCAGCTCCTCCTGTCCCGGGGAAGTTGAAAACTAATAATTATATGCCTGGTAAAAAGCAGAAAAATGCACCAGTCATCAGTACCAAAACAAAAGAAAAAGTCCATCAGCTCGTTGATCAGATTTATGAATCTGAAGTAGAACTCAGTGTTCAACAACGACATTCTAAAATCTTGAAAATGAAGATGGACGTATTCCGGGTGGCCATTGCAGATCCTTCAAAAATTGAAGTGGTCGCATTCGGATCACAGGAAGTAGAAGTGATCGGGAAAGAGACCGGTACCACAACCATGACTCTCTGGCTGGGAGATGAAGCAAACCCCCAGATCCTGAGCGTGCAGGTGAAAGTGGAAGGTGACAACTCCATCGAAGATCTTCGTCGTATGGAATACGGCGAATTTCAGAAGATGATTAACGAGTTCTTCCCGAACAGTAAAATACAACTCATCCCGTTTGCAGACAAACTGATTGTCCGCGGACAGGCCCGTGATGAACAGGAAGCAGTACAGATTATTACCATCATCCGTGCCCACTCTGGCTCAGGTGGTGGTGGACAGGGTGGAGCGGGAGGCGGTTCTCTGTTTGCAAGTGGAACTGCCGCTGATCCATTCCCAGATGGAGCAAGACTACCCGAAGCAACTGTCATCGACATGATGAAAGTACCTGGTGAAAAACAAATCATGCTTAAGGTACGCATCGCTCAAATCGATCGGTCTGCTGCCCGGACTGCAAGTACTGATCTGTTTGTCCAGTCAGGTGATTTTGGCTGGAGTCAGTTATTCACCGGAGTGGCACAGCAGTTAGGAAACGGTGGAAGTGGTATTGTGACTGCTTCCTTCACCAGCAGCGATGTCGATCTGTTTATCTCAGCTCTTGCACAAAATGGTTATGCCAAAATTTTAGCAGAACCAAACCTGGTCACAATCAGTGGACGTACCGCCAACTTTATCTCTGGTGGTGAATTCGCTGTACCGACCGTTGTAGGAGTTGGCGGTGCACAGGCAGCGACAACGACCTTTAAAGGGTTTGGTACTCAGTTGCGATTCCTGCCTACCGTATTGGATAAAGACCGGATCCGGTTACAGGTAACACCAACTTTCAGTACCGTCAACCCGGCTTTAACCTCAGGCGGCGTTCTGGGGCTCGATACTCAATCTGTGAGTACAACCGTCGATATGCGGGAAGGACAGGTTCTGGCAATCGCCGGTTTAATCCAGGAACAACAGCGTGGTGACTTGAACCGCGTCCCGTTCATTGGAGACATTCCACTGGTGGGAACACTGTTCTCTAACAAAGCAGTTTCCCGAGATGAAACAGAACTGATCATTCTGATCAGCCCCGAACTGGTACATCCGATGGAGCCAGAAGATGCTCCCACCGTATTACCGGGAATGGAAGTGACCGAACCAGGCGATGTGGATTTCTTCTTTATGAATAATATTGAAGGCAAGCCTGATGTGCATCATCGAAGCACTGTCTGGTACATGCAGAAAAAACGAATTCACCAACAACAGAAAGATTTCATTCACCAGAGTAAGTGTGACAAATACTACATCAATGGTGACTACGGATTCTCTGAATAATTATAACTGATTATTTCTTTGCCAAATGATACCTATAAAATTCCAATCGCATTTATTCACATGAATGTGAGAGAAATACAAGGAAGTAAGCGATGTCTATACAACCCAAAATTGCAAGTTTGCCTGCTATTGCATTAGCAGCAATGCTGATCAGTGGTTGCCAACATAATCAACATCACGCAGAAATTCCCTACGACTCTGTAGCACCCCTGGGAACCATCAGTGATGACATTTGGCAAAAGCAGGAAGAAAACGGAGAAGCTTCTGACTTTGTGATCGTCGAAAGTGAATTCGTTGGTGCGACTGCTAAACTGAATGCCGCTGGAGAAGATCACATTAAACAGATCGCTGTTCGCATGGGGTCAACACCATTCCCGGTTGTTGTCCAGCCCAGTTCAATGACTGTCAGAGAATCATCGGAATACAAATTTCCGGTACATGGCAACGACGACCTGGACATGCATCGTCGCGATGTCATTGTGAAAATGCTGCAGGCTATGAACGTTCAGGATGCGGATGAAAGAGTCGTTGTTGCTCCTGCCTTCACCCCTGGTTTCGAAGGATTTGAAGCTTACAGAGCTTACTCCAACGGATTCATGAATCGCGGAAATAACGGCGGTGGTGGATTCGGCGGCGGCTTTGGCGGATTCGGCGGCGGAGCCGGCGTCTTCTAATCCCGATCGAATGAAGAGAATTGATATGAGGTGGACGGATTCAAATGAATCCGTCCACTTTTTAATAAAAATCGATCTGCTCACACCTCACCTCACACAAGTAAAACAGTTCAACCATTTCAATAGACGATTTTTTTACTGTGACAGCCTGGAATTCCAAGTGAATTCCTCATCATTTAAGTCGATTTACGTCAGGACAGAGTCATGAACGACAAAGGATTGTTTTGTTCAGCTGTAATCCTCATCATTTCACTCCAGGGATGCGCCCAGTTGGGAACCCAGGTTGCTAAAGTGAAATCAGCCTTACCGGGAAAACATCAATCAGAACAGGTACTCACTGCAGCTCGTAGTTCCGAGCACAAAAAAGAGTGGTTGGCAGCTCGAAAGCAGTACGAAACCTATCTGAAAAAAAATCCTCGCAGTGTTGTCGCCTGCCATCGTCTGGGGATCGTCTGTTCTCATCTGGGTGATTCTGTTGCTGCCACACGCTACTTCACTCAGGCAAAACAACTCGATCCTACAAATTCCGAAGTTCTTAACGACTTCGGTTACGCTCTATATAAACGCGGTCAGTATGATGCCGCAGAAAAAGTGCTGACAACGGCATTGCAGAATGATGCGAATAATAAACGTGTCATGAATAACCTGGCACTAACGATCGGCCACCAGGGTCGTTTCAAGGAAAGTTATACGATCTTCCGCAACATTATGTCTGATGCGGAAGCACACGCGAATGTTGCATACATTCATACTCAGCGTGGTGAAGGAGAGATGGCTCTTAAAGAATATGACCTGGCATTAACTGCTGACCCGACCCTGGAAACAGCTGGTCGCGCAGCAGCAGAACTGGCTGAAATGAAAAACATCTATCTGGTTCGTCAGGAAAAAGAATCGCAGGCACAAACGGAAAAGCAACTTGCTTCCAACCAGACAAATCCTGTTCAGTCTGCACCTGAGAAAAAGGTAGTCGAGAACCCGTTCATCGAAAAAACGGTCACAAGAGAAACTGTAGCCAGTCGTTCAGAACCCGAACCAGAATTTCGCAACATTCCAGTACAGCAGAAAACACAACTGGTTAGTGCAAAACAGACGACGACTGTCGTCTCAAAACCGACTCTTGATACTCCAAAGAAGAAACTGGTCACACAGGCAGATCTCAAAAATGAACTGCTTTCCCCCAGGTCAGAAAGATCTGTACCAGTTGTCAAAAGCGAGCCACCGGTACAGCAGCAGGAAGAAGAATTTCTGGAGCCGCTGGAAATCAACTCCTTCCGTTCTCTGGATGAGATTTCCCAGGAAGAAGAACCTGCTATCATCCGTATTTCAAATGAGACTCCAGCGGAAGAGCCCATGTTCCGTTCACCTGGTGATCTGACCAGTCCGTAACACGACTGGCAGGACTCAGTTCACCCTCGCTTCAATTGCTTTCACAGTAGAAGCCGCCTGGAAACGGAAACTGGTATTCGTGGTAGTACGATTGACTTCCTCAATTTTTTTGAGGCTCTTCTCTGTGCCGATCTCTTTCAGTACTCGAAACACATTGACCAGCACAACAAACTGATCTGGATCCATCTGTTCCAGTACCGCATCTTCCGCACCGCTTCCATACTCAATTAACTTCTTGGAAGCATTATGGGCTTTGATCGGCTCTTTCAGAAGTTCGGCCACTGCTGTCACTCCTTCTGGGGTCTCATGCTTCAGAATTGCTTCCATAACGCTTTCCTGCCCCAGGATATTCACTTCTTTTAAAACGCTGATCATCTCAGGGATGTCTTCTTTGGTTGACCAGACAGCAAGTGCACGTGAAGCATCCTGTACAACAGTGATATCTTTACTTTCCAGTATGCCGATCAAGATCCGGGAGATATCTCGATTATCCTTCGCTGGCTTTGCCTGACTTAACTTCTGCAATGCTGCTTTGCGTTTGAGAACATTGTTCGTTCCCAGATCAGTGAGGATCGTTTTCAATTCAGCATCAATATTTTCTGGAATCTCAAACCGGGCTGCTTCCTCACGTTTTTTCTTTTCAGCAGCATGTTTAGCCATTGCAGCTTTCTGCTCTGCCTGCAATTTTGCCAGTTCTTCTGCATTCAACAAAGTAGAGGCGAGCGTAATCGGGATTTTCTGTGTGCTGTTTTCCGAACGCTGAATCAGTTTATAACTGAGAGACAGCTCTTTAACACACCCCTGTTTCTGATCAAACAGAATGGTACCGATCCCCGTCAACTCGACTTCCGGGCCACTGTCGTCAATCGTCGATACTGTGCGATAGGAATAACTGGCTTCGATTGTAACCAGGTCCCCTTCCTGACCTGTGATTTTATATTCCGCTGTTTTTTTCGCTCCCATCGTCTTTTCAATATCAGGACCTCGCAACGGAGAGGAAATTCGATTTGATGAAGAGATGACTGAAATACTGCTCTTCTCCGACTCAGACCAGGTACGCTCTGCATTCGGAGAAAGTGGTATCAGATTGATCTGCGAAAGGTGACCGAGCAGGTAAGGCAGCAGTGACGACCCTTTAACAGTATCGACTTCACCAAAACGATTCAGTTCGAGGGTATGCTGTTCGAAAGCACCTGCAATACTTCCCGACAGCCCGGCGAAAGGACTCCGATGACGATGCATTCGCATCGGGGGCAAAAACGGTCGTCGGCTTTTACTTTTTGTTACCGAATTCAAATTTCCGGAGCAACGCACGGAGAAAGAATTGTCATCGGCGGCTGTCACATCGTACTGCTCAACACCACTCAATGTCTCTTCAAAGTTCTCCATGCTGACTTCAATCTTCACTCGATACGCATATTGCTGGCCTTTTTCCCACTTGTACTTCAATGGAAGCGGATCTGCAGCCAGACTGGATGCAGGCGCAGCCACCATCAGCAATACACAACTGCCACAACATAACAGCAGAAATAACGGATCAGTCAAACGGCGTGAAACAGACTTTGATTGAGAGAAGTTGCGAGCAAACATTAGAGACTCCCCGGAAAGGATTTAGTCAGAAGTGTTCCAACGAGACATCAGAACACATGTTTCCCAACAGTATAAACAGATCAGATAGGAATGCATCAATAATTTCTGTTTTTTACCCCCTGAGGCAGTCCCTGGATAAGATTACTGCAAGAGCCAGCTGACGGCAGCGGATTCCCGATTGCCCTTTTCGTTATACAATGTCACCCGATTTAACTGGCCGGCGGCATTGTAGGTCGCCTGAATCAACTCAGGAATCGAACTTGATTTTCCCGCAAGCCAGAGAGATGCCGGCTGGCAGAGAGACAGCAGGCCTTCGACATCACCATACTTGACGGCACCAGGCCATAATCGCAGATCACGGATCCTTGTGATCTGTGAGAAATGAAATCCGCCCGTATCAACCGCCAGCTTCTGAACGATATCAGAAGAATGTGCACAGGCTGCCGCTGCCAGCACTCCGGAGAAACCAAATCCAGCCAGCGCAATTGATTGGGGCTGGCTATCGTGATGCCTGGAAAAGGAAAGCACATTCAGAATGTCATGCACCTGCTTCGAGAAGACAGGATGATTATAGCCCAGTGTGTACCCGAGAAATTCCCGGGGATTCTTAACGACAGGCATTGAAGTTGGCGCCTCCTGCAGTTGATTGAACTCCCCCTGATATAACACATCGATACCCGCGACAGCGGTCCCGGAATCAACCAGTTTCTGAATGGGCGATTTGAGGCTTCCATCCTCTTTCAACAGCCCTGCTTTTCCCTGGTCATCTAACCAGATCACAACTTTCTGGTTCCACTGATCGGGCAGAAAGAACAGGGCGGGAGTCACTTCTCCATAACGCTTGTTTTTAATCAAGGTATGATATTGACGATAACCTGATTTGGATTCTTCAGAAAGTTGCTCCGGTTCCAGATCATCTTTACCGGGCAGCGATCGACCGATCATCACTTCAATTGCCCCGCCAACAACCCGGCGGTATTCTGCCAGACTCTTCTGATCGCGTGGCGTCAATCTTCCAATCTGCTCCGCATTATTCTTCGCCAGCGTATGCAATATCTTGATTTCTGACTCTTCATCTCCCGGAGGCGCCGGGTACTCTTTGCTCCAGACGGTTAATTCTTCCCGGGAAAGTGGTTTGAAATCCGCTTCAACGATGGGTGAGGTTAGTCCCAGCTGAAAATGCTGATTGAAGAACTCATACATCATTGCCCGACTGACATAATTATAATTATGTGGGAACGGATAATATTTCCCGATCACATTCTCAGGCACACCCAGCATTTTGAAATGCTGTTTTAGCTCCGGCAGTCCTTTGCTTTCGATTTCTTTCGTCCAGTCATCGGCAGCCGTCATGCCCAACGGGCGGGGTGCCACCAATGCTGCAAATTCGATATTTCCCGTATCGACGCGCAGATAAGTCGCGTTCTCACAGGTACAGCCCCCCTGCATAGCGGTCGAAACCATCACTGCGGGAAACGCTGCCGTAATACGTTGATCGATGGCGGCCAGAATAAAAGTCTGCGTCCCTCCCCCACTGGCTCCCGTGATCCCGATCCGTTTCTGATCAACTTCCGGCAGTGAGCAGACCCAGTCCAGGGCACGAATTGAGTTCAAAGTCTGTAATCCCAGCGCACTGATCAGCCGCAGTTCTGATTGCGCGCTGAACAAGCCCCAGCTCTTCTCACTCGACATCTCAGGTCGCTGTTTTGCAAAGCGATGGATTAGATCATAACTCAAACAGAATCCGTCGGCGTATCCCAGCATATCATAGTGAAAGACCATACAACCCATGCGCGCCAGTTCGACACAACGCGCCTGTAAGGGATAGCGTCCGCCGACTTCATGTTTTTCAGCGCCTGCTTTAATATCAGCCTGTACTTTCTGCGCTCCACTGTCATAGAAACGACCTTCTGCAAAATGTCCATGGGGTGAGAGCACCATCGGAAACGGTCCCGATTTCCCTTTCGGACGATACAGATTGCCGGTCACATACAGACCAGGTGAACTCTCAAAAAATACTTTCTCGACGGTGTACTCATCCCGATCAACTTTCCCATGGATCGTCGCTTTGATTTTCGTATTCTCGGGTTCCGGCCAGACTCCGGCGGCCACCTGGATCTGTCGTCTGACATATTCAGCCCGCTTTTCCCACGCTTCAGGCGACTCGGCAGGAGTAAAAGGAAAGTAACCATTCAGATCTTTCAATGCGTCCAGTCGGCTGTCTTTAAATGCCGGGTCTTCGTCCGCTGCTAAAACAGCATCCAGTCCCATGGGAGAACCGATGACTCCTGCGGACAATAAAGCCATCCCGATATTCTGCAAAGCTGTTCTGCGGTCCATGGAAAACTGGTCGTCATTCTGAATCATCGTTGCCCTGCTTTCTTCTTTGATGCGATCCGAGAGGTAATTCCAGCTGGAATCCAGATTGAATTTTGTCTATTCAGTCTAACCGGAATTACTTGATCGGTGCCAGTCCGAGCGAGCTTTTTTACTGCAGTGCAGATCCCCCGCTTCAGGGGAACAGGCGTGACTCAGGCTCGTTTTCGGACCAGATAGACCGCAAAGAGAATACACAGCAACGCGATCCCCGAGACCAGACTCCAGATCAGTGAAAGGGAATGAGGTTGTGGCGCAGCCTGGTAGGTGGGAACATGCTGACGTTCCCCCAACGCCAGTGAGTCAGGATGATTGGGAAATGCTTCTGCGCTTATCGACAACTCTTTCCACAATACCTGGATGGGAGTCTTCAGATCACTCTGTTGCGCCCCCAGTCTCAACAGATCGACATCGGCAGTTCCCAGTTCAACCTCCCGCAGTTCGCGAAACTCAGTATCGGGCCCATCTGCAAATAGAAACTTCAACTGGCTCCCGGTGCGGATCAGTTTCAGTTTTCCTGAGTTCTGTTTCGCTTCTTCCAGCTTGACATCAAATTTGCGTTTGCCCTCAATAGTCGTCGATACACTGGTACTGAAAACCTGCTTGTTACCCGGTCGTAACAGTCGCGCAATCATCGCAGCCGATTCCTGTTCATCATGCATTCTTAGATAGAGACTCGGCCCCAACCCGTAACCCGACTCCGGATTCTTCCAGGCAGGTACTTCATACGAAGCGGTAATTTCAAAATCCCCCCTGATCTGAAACCGGGGGCTGATTCCCACTGAAGAAACCTGATGACCGGCCGGCAGATTCAAGGAGAGACCGTCTCTACGCGGTTTGATCAATCTGAGCATACCTCTCCCCAGAGGAACCAGTTGCTCATTATCAAACTGTTCCCCCAGAAAACTGAATTTCAACTCACGTCTCCCCTGCTCAGCCTGGACCGGTCCGATCACCAACAAGAGCAGGCAGGCGATCCACCATTGGATCCCCACAGTACGGAATAGAGGCTTCATAGTTCTACCCCCGTCACAGTTTCGCCTCCGGAAATCGTTCCCAGTGCCTGCCAGATCTCACTATTAATGTTTTCATTAATAAACTTGACATTCCCATCTCCCATCAACACATTCACCCCCTGTCGATGCCAGCTGGATGCATTCAGGATCACCCCATCCCAGGTAAATCCATTCTTACAGCTGGTCCGGTTGGGCGTTCGCACGTGGTTATAGCGGGTCCAGTTCATATTACCCTCCAGCCAGGTCTGACCTGATTCGACGTCGTACTGGTAGGCCCCGGCTGCCTGCGGCGTTAATCCTCCACAAGCATCAGAGAATTGACTTTCGGTCCAGACCCCCTGCAGGTTATATAAATCGGACAGAGGATCGATGACCGTATCATCCCAACTCCCTTTGACATGCTCGCTGTACATCGCTGTCTGAGAAAGTCCATCTTTGACATCTCGCATGCGGACGCTGCTGTTCTGCCCGAACATTCCGTTCCCCGCCCTGCCCGACCAGGAACTTCCGTTACAGGCTCGGTAATTATTGGGCCCCCAGCGACTCTTCAGACGGTCCAGATCAGTGGGGCAGATAAAGACATTGATTCTGGCCTGAGCAGCTGGTCCGTTGATCACTTCGTCAAACCGCATTTCCAGCTCGGCCTGATCGTCATTTGCCGCATTCACAAAAGGGTAAAAGGGAGCCACATTGAAATTCAACTGATTATAAATTACAGCCTGATCCAGGTAAGGCAGTAACATCGCATGAGCAGAATAGCGACGATCCGCCAGGGTTCCCAGAGAGGAGATCGGCCCATCTTGATCATCACCCACTCCAAACGGCAGCACATCATGCGATTCATGGTAAGCATGTAGGGCAATTCCAATCTGATGCAGATTATTGGCACACTGCATTTTCCGGGCAGATTCCCGAACTGCTTGCACCGCCGGTAGCAGCAATGCGATCAACAGACCAATAATCGTGATCGCTACCAGTAGTTCAATCAAAGTGAATCCTCTGCGGATCGACTGCCCTGCCTTACTGTTATTGTGCTCAGTACAATGCATTTTCAATCCTCCAAAGTGGCCACATTCAGATAACCTCTGGCCCACCTCAGCAATTTTTTACATATAATTCTTTGAAATTTCTCATTTTTTTGAGTTAAGAAATGCAGCTCACTATACAACTAACTACTGAAGTCCATCTTGAGCAGGCTTTCATAGATAAACGCGCATACTTCATAGATAAACGCGCATTTAATGCTCAAATTCACTGATTTTTTGACAATTGATATTTCAAAGTACTTTTCAAAACTGGAAACCTACCTAGAGTATTGCAGTAACTTCTTATGAACATTCAAACAAATATTCAGAAAAACATCTCAGACATAATTAACAACAGTAAATAATTGCAACTCCTTCTATTTTTTAATCTTATATTAGTCTGCGACCAGTCATTTCATTTCAATAAATATTTGAGACTTTCATAAATCAAGCATGTTTTTAATCCCCATACTTGCCGTGTAGACGACAGTATACTATAATAAGGGGCATATGCAAAAATCAGAATTTTATGTGATTATCACAGGAAGACACCCTCAATCCTTCTTTTTCTGATCAGGCATATTTTTTGAGAGATCCCAAAACAATTTGATTTTGGGATAAGGTACTTTTTATTCCTGATTGTTTCAGGATCCATGATCAGTTCACACTACTTTTAAGAAATGGGGTACTTTGTTATGGCAGGCACCAAAGCAAACCTTACACAGCGACAGCAGGAAATTTATGATTTCCTGAAAGATAAGATCATTAACCGTGGTTATGGTCCGACCGTCCGGGAAATCGGTGCTAATTTTGGTATTCGCTCTCCCAATGGCGTAATGTGTCATCTGAAAGCCCTCGAAAAGAAAGGGCTCATCACTCGCGAATCCCACATGTCACGTGCGATTCAGTTGTGCGATCACTCACAGAAACGGACACGTCTTCCCCTGGCTGGTCAAATCGCTGCAGGAAGCCCTGTCCTGGCTGTCCAGGATGACGAGCACATTGATTTCGGCTCCCTGTTCGATCCCGATGATCAGTTCTGCCTCAAAGTCAAAGGCGTTTCCATGATCGAAGATCAGATCGCCGATGGAGATTATGTCATCGTCCACAAGCAGAACACCTGTAAAGAAGGCGACATCGTTGTTGCGCTGGTAGATGGTCAGGAAGCGACCTTAAAACGCTACTATTCCGAAGGCGATCGCATTCGCCTTGAGCCAGCAAACTCCAGCATGCAGCCCATCTACTCCAAGAATGTTGACATCCTCGGAGTGGTGACAGGAGTTATTCGCAAATATTAGATCAATCTGGTCTCGCTCATTCATCGGAAGTAGATGAGATCATTTTCTGACTGATTAAAAATCAATGCTCTGGCAGCTTCTGCCAGAGCATTTTTTATTCGCTTATGATTCGAACGGGGGCTGTCAGCTTTAACCGGCAGCACGGGTCTGATACTGATTCAGTTTGTTATACAGCGTTTTCAACGCGATTCCCAGTTCAGCCGCACATTTGGGTTTATCCCCATCGTGCTTATCGAGAACATGGTAAATTACTTCCATTTCGATATCCCGCAGCGTCTTGCCTTCCATGCCCTCGGTCCAGTTCACAGCTGTGGAACCAGAAGACATCGGAATCGAAGAATGCCGGGTCAAATTGGATGGCAAATCACCAGGCTGAATCTGAACGCCATCCCATAGAATGACGGCATGTTCCAGAGCATTGGCCAGTTCCCGAACATTGCCTTTCCAGTCATACTCCTGCAGGATTTCAATCGTATCCTGCGAGAGAATATCCTGGGGAATGGAATCCTTTTTCAGATGCCGTTTCAACAGAACCCGGGAGATTTCCGGAATATCCCCTTTGCGTTCCCGCAAAGGAGGCAGATTGATCTCAAACGTATTCACACGGAAATAAAGATCTTCGCGGAATGTGCCTTCCGTAACCATTTCCTTCAAGTCACGGTTTGTCGCACAGACAATCCGTACATCGACATGGAATGTTTCACTGTCACCAACTCGACGGACTTCACCTGATTCCAGAAAACGCAGCAGTTTCACCTGCATGGTCTTATCCAGCTCTCCCAGTTCATCCAGGAAGAGTGTACCACCATTGGCAATTTCGATCAGTCCTTTTCGTGGTGTATCGGCACCGGTAAAGGCCCCTTTACGATGACCAAACAGTTCGCTTTCCACTAGATTTTCCGGTAGAGCACCGCAGTTGACAGGCACAAAAGGCATGGAAGCTCGCGCACTCAAGTCATGAACTCTGCGTGCGACCAGTTCTTTACCGGTTCCCGTTTCTCCGAGAATC
>JAGQQP010000140.1:0-4493 GCA_020426085.1 Planctomycetaceae bacterium
TAGCCCCTTCGATATAGCTGCGGAACATCCAGACATCGCCGACATTGATCCCCAAAGCTGTGGGGGCACCTTCACGGTCGGTAAATGAGATCTCGCCGTACAATGGAACTTTGGAAACCAGCAGGGATACCTCTTCTTCTTCCGGTTCCTCTTCGGAATCCTCATTCTCAGTTGCTGATGCTACCGCTTTATTTTGCTCGATATCAGCGACCTGACGTTCGATCCAGATGTAACCGACTGCTCCCATCACGACCAGAATCACAGATCCCAGCAGGGTAAAGCCGAGCATGCGTCCGAGTACGATTTCGATACGGTAGGCAGGTTTCGTGACGACGGTATGAATGGTTCTGAGACGAATGTCTTCGGGTAAAGACCAGCAGGCCAGCAGCAGCATGATCGGGATGACGAGCCAGCTGATGGCTTTCAGAACGAAGTCGATGTAGGACTGAACCTGCAGATCAGGTCTGTCTGCCGTTCCAGAGAGGAACCAGCCGGCAAACATGAACAGAACTGCAAAGATAATGAAGACATACAGAATTTTCTGACGGAGCGACTCGCGAATGGTGAGTACGCTCAATGACCAGATGCGCCGGCAGGAAAGATGGACCATCTGGACAAAGAAATCGCCGATGGATAGTAAGATGCTGGTGATCGCTTCACCGGCAGAGGTAAAGATATATTTTATGGCGTCGAAAAAAGGGATTTTACGGAGTTTCGTCGAGAACGTTCCTTCGCCGGAAAAATACTGGAAGACTCCGCTACAGATTCGAGTGAGAAAATCCAGCAGGAAGCAGAACAGGACCGCGAGTAACATCGAGCTGCCAAACACGATCAGAAAGTGAATGAGGGCAGCTGACTTGTCATAAGGAATCGGATCAAAAGACATAATGATTTACTTCTGTGAATAACATCTCAGCGGAAATGATGTCTGCTGATTTCTGCAGCAGAGCCAGAGTCAATGATCGAGAGTAGCGTCATGCGCAACAGGCATTCTGCTTACTCGGCCGTTTTTTTCTCTTCCGTTTCGGGAACGAAACGCTGACCGGGTCGTTCTTTGCTCTCCTGCACTGTTTTCAGGAACAGAGATTCCAGAGTCGCTGTAGGATGGTCAATCGTATCAACCGTTCCATGATACTTTGCGACAACCTGTTCAATTTCTTTGATGGCTTCGTCACTCAGTTTTGAAGTCAGGATTTGTGTTTCTTCCTGTTCTTTGAGCAGGTCATCCACACGTCCCATCACTTTGAGTTCGCCGCCGTACAGAATTGCGATGCGGTCACAGACGTCTTGCACGTCAGCCAGCAGGTGGCTGCACATCAGAACGGTTTTCCCCTGTTCTTTGAGTTCCACAATCATGCGTTTCATGTCGTCCGTTCCCAGTGGGTCGAGACCACTGGTCGGTTCGTCCAGCATGACGAGGTCGGGATTGTTGATCAGTGCCTGGGCCAGACCGATACGGCGGGTCATCCCTTTGGAGTACTCTTTGAGCTGACGTCGTTTGGCATGACCTAAACCGACTTTTTCGATCAGTTCGGCCGATCGCTCGCGACGTTCCTGTGGAGACATCTTGAAGAGGCGCCCATAGAAATCGAGGGTTTCTTCCGCATTCAGGAACCGATACAGATAGGATTCTTCAGGCAGATAGCCGATGCGCTCGTTCTTTTCCACATTCGAGGCAGGCTGGCCGAGCACTTTAATTTCCCCTTCTGAGGGAAACAGCAGACCCAGGAGCAGTTTCAGTGTGGTCGTTTTACCAGAACCGTTCGGGCCCAGCAGACCAAAGATCTCCCCTTTTTTTACTTCCAGGCTTAATGAATTGAGTGCGCGAACTTTTTTGCGGCCCCAGAAATCACGATAGATCTTTGTCAGATTGCTAATCTGAATCACTGACTCGTTGTCCATTGGCGGTTCTTAGCTCCACTGTTGTAGTTAGATTATGACCAGTATAAGAACGGTTTCTCAGTCCTAAAAAGAACCTACAAAAACTAACGCTAGAATATCTGCGAGTTTACTACGATTTGATTCAATGTCCTGTTGGTAAAAATTTCAATTTCCTCAGCAGGAAATTGAAAAACAGAACAGGCAGCAGATCACTGCGTGGCCAGCATCCATGACAGGGGCCAGAAGCTCAGGAATCCATTCGAAAACAATGATCCAAAGTGAATAACACTCTAAAATTGCAGAGCAGCTCTTGCAAGCTATTAGAGTGGCATACTGAGTTAAGATTTCAAGAACGTGGTCACTGCAACCTGTATACGACTTCGAATCCGCATAACTTAACCCTGGCGACTGCCTGAGTCGGTTACAAATGACAAGTCTTTGTGTTCATGCGCATAGATGAATTATCCACTGCGATCCTGCAAAGCTCAATTGAGGCAGAGTGAGTTGCACAATTCTTTTCAGAAACGGGCTTTGCGCTGAGAGAGGTACTCGATTAAGGCTTTGTCAAAAGGCATGCTGGTATCCAGGGGGACATAATCAACGCCCATTGAGAATAACTTTTCCCGGTAGGTCTCCCGGAGTTCCTCTACTGCTTCCAGGTAATCGGCTTTCATACCTTCAGCATCGAGAATCAGGGAATCACCCCCTTCAGGTTCTTTAAGATCAACCATACCTTCAAAGGGGAAATAGACTTCAGCTTCATCCAGAATATGAAACAGGATGACATCGTGACCTGCATATCTTAATCTCTGCAGGCTGTCGAGTACATTTTTCTGGTCCGTGAGCAGGTCTGAGAAGATCATCAACAGGCTGCGGTGTTTGACCATGGAAGCGATCTGCTGGATATTCTTTCCGACTTCGGTTGTGCCGCTGGGGTGCGAATTGGCCAGCATTGCCAGAATATTACCCAACTGACCCCGTTTACTGCGGGCCGGCAGGAAGTTTTTGATCCGGTCTCCAAATGTAATCAGGCCAACCGGGTCCTGTTGATGAATCATCATGTAAGCCAGCGAGGCGGCCAGACAGATCCCGTAATCAAACTTGGAAAGCTGCTGGCGATAGGTATAGGCCATACTCTCGGAAAGGTCGAGAATCAAATAACCGGTGAGATTCGTTTCAGCCTGGTACTTCTTGATGTAGAAACGATCCGTTTTTGCATAGACCTGCCAGTCGATGTCGCGCGGGTCATCGCCCTGAGAATATCGACGATGCTCGCTGAATTCGACGCTGAAACCATGATAGGGGCTGGCATGCAGACCACTTAGAAATCCTTCAACGATGAATTTGGCTCGCAGATCGAGCCGCGCCACCGACTGAATGACTTCCGGTTTCAGATATTGTTCCGCATTAGGCATAAAGGACGGTCTCAGTCAGATCAGGAAACAAATGAGATATCGTTGTCTGAAATGGTTTTACTGCTGACGGATCTAATGTTTGAACTGGTTCAGGATCGATTAATCGTGTTACAGGAATTAGTTAGCTCGGAAATGTGTACTTTTGAATATTTTAAAGCCGTTGGTTCGGGTTTTTCGTTCCTCAAACACACTGAAACAGAATCTTAATCTTGATTTCGAATTGGAATAAACTAGGTTTATGATAACCGTTTAGAACAGGAGAACGACTCTTTTTTCTGAAAAGGGGTGGTCTCTTGTCAGGTAAAACATAATATTACTAAAAGCGGAAAACATTACTGCAATTAGCCTGAGACTATGTTAATCTGGAGACGCGCTTTTTTCTAAGCTGTATGATCAGGTTGGGCCTATTTTTTATCTTATTTTTTCTAGACCTGTATTGTACTTCTCCTGAGACGTAAACTACGTGGTTTCTGATCTTTATTCATTTTTGCAGGCGCTGAGTACTTATTCTGTTTTTCTAATTCTAACTTTCTCGTCATTATTTATCCAAACAGGGATTTATTATGTCAAATGGCATAACTCCGGATGAGCAAAATAATAATCCTTCGGAAGTACCGTGTCCGCTGTGTAATGAAATGGTTCGCACAGGACTAGTTCGTTGTTGGAATTGTGGTTCCTTCATGCGCGAAGACATCGCAGAAGCTTATCGGAAAATGCAGGAAAATCCGGCACCGATGATCTTCAGCAAGCTACCCGAAGAAACTGATAGTCCGGAAGAACAGGAGTCGCGTAGTACAACTGCGACGATGACCGGCTATTCCGATCGGGATGATGATGACTTTGTGTTGGATCAGAGTATTGCTGTTACGGAATATGAAGCCAGTGATGATGACTTCCAGTTGAGCGGCGATATGGATTCCGGTCAGGATGATCAAACGACCATTCCCCTGGCGCGTGAAGAATCGGAAGATGAAGCCAGGCAGCATGCCGAAGCGGAAGAGAAATCTAAGACACTCGCAGCAGAAGAAAAAGCGAAACAGATTGCAGAGGCTCCTGCCGAGGATCATTCGGTAGCGACCGGGGGCGATGTATTATTCAATGTCGCTATTGAAGAAGAAAAAGAAGAGAAAAAACGCCGCAAAGGAGGCGGACGACGTCGGCGACGTCGAGGCGCACCCATCGAAGGTGGCATCGTTG
>JAGQQP010000140.1:4503-8788 GCA_020426085.1 Planctomycetaceae bacterium
AATGGACATCGCATTCGAGTTCGTGAAGAATATCGGGGTGCGGCAGGAAAGTGTCCTGCATGTGGTGTCATGTACCTGGTTCCCCGGGCCGTTCCCGGAGAAGCGGAAGCAGAGCAGACTGCTGCGACGACAGATGCTCAGGCGGAAACAGAAGGGGCAGAAGCATTCAACGCCGGTGCCTACGCACACTGGATGAAGGGGATCAAACTCCATGCGATTGACCCGACTAAACTGAAGCTGAAACCAAACAGTCTGGAGAAGGCGTTTACGACAGTCGATCTGGCGATTTCTCCTGAAAAAATGCTGGTACTGGTAGTAGCCAAAGCGGGATTACTGGGGGGGGGATCGAAAGATAAACTGGAGAAAGCCAGAGCGGAAATCGCAGCGCATCTGCGGGAAGAAAAAGATGATGCCGAGATTCCGGCAGTCAGCGTACAGACTGTTACAGCCGAGCAGATTTCCAAACTGCGCGTGGTCTTTCCGACAATGTACGATCATGAGTCGATGTTTGCAGGAGTTTCCGTGTTCGGTAAAGGACGGATTGCGATCGCCTTGCCGAAACAGGAAGATTCTAAGGAAAATCAGTATCTGACTTTTTCATTGAGTGAATACCGCAAACTGACTGAGGCACTCTCAGAATTCTTCGGCATCGATCAACTGGGGCAGGATTCCGGTATTCCTTTAACGGATCAGATGCAGCAGGTGACCTGCCATTACAGCGAGGAATCATTTGAAGTTCTGGATAATGAATATCTGGAATTTTACGAGGCTGATCCTGAAATCGAACTGGCTCTGGCGGGTAGACAATGCCAGGGATGTCAGTTGATTGTCAGTGAAGATTCCCGCAAGAAAGAGCGAATCGGTGGTAAGGCCGGTAAAGCGATTGCTAAAACCAAGTGCCCGAAATGCAATGAAAAGTTTGGCAATATCTCGCTCTTTCAACTCGTGAAAAAAGAAGTCGCCCCTGAGCCTGCTGCAGCCGCAGCCGAATAACGATCAGATACGGCGCTACTTCAATCGATCAAACACAACGCCGCTGCGCGCACATTGGGAATTTTATTATGCGGTGATTGCAGAGTCCGAAGTGATGGGTATAATATGTTTAATTCATATAAACCAACTGTCTAGTCTCCTCTGCCTGCATGAGTAAGCAGACATCGGGAATTCCGATTAAGTAAGTGAGAAAAGTGCGGTCTGGTTTATGGTTTTGCACTCACCCGGATGGTTAGGTATTTTTGTAACGTTATATAAATTTTAAGCTTAAGAGACGATCGGAGTCGGGAATCGCGAATGGGAAATTCTTGACCCACTCGATCTATGGAGTAGAATTAAATACGCAAAGTTGAGCAGGGAAGCACTCTTGTAATGTGTTTGAATGTCCACTTTTCACTCTACGACGAAAAGTGACATCGAGGGGCTGCTTTTTGAACTGTTCAGGAGAAACTGGTGTCGCCAGGATTTGATCAAAATTTCAAAGAACTGGTCCGCCAGAGAACGAACCTGGTCGAGTTGATTTCCGAGTCAGTTCAACTGACTCCCAGCGGCCGGGATTTTCAGTGCCTCTGCCCTTTTCACAATGACCATAATCCCTCGCTGAAAGTCTATCCCGATCGTGAAACCTGGCGCTGCTGGGTCTGTAATACCGGGGGAGACTGTTTTGAATGGGTTCAGAAATACGACGACGTCGAATTTTTCGAGGCATTAAAGATTCTGGCCGAGCGTGCTCATCTGGAAATGCCTCAGTTCTCGAGACAGTCAAGCGGCGCTCCACGACCTAATATCGTAGAGAAAACTTCGCTGTTTGATGTAATGAAATGGGCGGAACAGCAGTTTCATGACTGTCTGATGAATACCAGTGAAGGGGAAATGGCCCGGCGTTACCTGATGGAAGACCGGGGTTATAACGAAGAAACGATTCAGCAGTTTCGTCTCGGCTTTCATCCAAATGACTGGCAATGGCTCGTGAATCGATCTCGGGGACAATTTCCAGAGAGTCTTCTGGCTGAAGCCAGGCTGATATTCAAAAAGGAAGGTCAGTCCCGCTTTTCCGATTATTTCGTAAATCGGGTCATGTTTCCCGTTCGCGACGAGCGGAAACGCGTTGTGGCGTTTGGGGGACGGATCCTGCCAGGAGCTGCCTCCGACGGGATTGCCAAATACTTTAACAGTCCGGAAAGCATTATATTCACTAAGAGTAAGCTGTTATTCGGCTTGGACGAATCTCGTCAGACGATTCGCGAAACAGAAACGGTTGTTGTCGTAGAAGGGTACACTGATTGCATTACAGCGCATCAGTTTGGTGTGACGAATGTGGTGGCGACATTAGGGACTGCTCTGACAGAGACTCATGTTTCTTATCTCAAACGTCTGGCGCGGAAAGTCGTATTAGTCTTTGATGGAGATAATGCCGGCCAACAGGCTGCAGAACGATCTTTAACAAAATTTATCGCTCAGGAAGTTGATTTACGCATTTTAACACTGCCTGCAGGAAAAGATCCTGCTGAATTTTTAGAAGAACAGGGAGCAGAGCAGTTGAGGCAGTTGATCGCGCAAGCTCCTGAAGCCTGGAATTTTAAGCTGAATGTCTGTCTCCAGAAATTTGGACTGGAGTCAATTGACGGTCAACACCGAATTTTAGAAGAGATGCTGGAGTTACTGGCGTCAAGCCCTAACCTAACCGGCAAAATTCGTGAAGACATCATATTAAGAAAGTTGGCAGATCGACTGGGCTTAAACGAATCAGTTGTCCGAAAACGACTGAGTGAAGTGAAACTGAAAAAAAGCCCGAGTCCTAATGCGAATCTCTCCTCCAACGAATCCTACTCGACTCCGAGACCGACTGACACTACCGGAAACACCCGGGAAGTAGACAATTCAACGAAAGACAATCAACTTGAGAGCGAACTTCTTGAAATCATTTTTGTGTACCCCGAATGTGTCACTCGTATTCAACAGCATATCTCTCCTGCCAACTTGAAGAACCCTCAGCTGCGATCCCTGTTTCAGTTAAGCATCGATTTGACTGAAGAGGGAGTTTTACCGGATGTCAATCGCATCCTGGATCGCATTACCGATCCAGATTTGAAACAGCTGGTGGTCAAAATTGATGCCCATGCCCGTGAGAAATCAATTCACGCCAAGTTGTTCGATACCCCGGCGCCACTTGAGGGGATTCCGCATTTTTTGAAACATTCCATCAGGAATATCAAATGGCGGGAAGAACGGGAACACCACGAAAAATCCAAAGGGCTGCTGTTCCAGAATGCCCAGAACCAGAGTTTGAATTCAGATGCCAAAGAACTGTTAAGAAAAGCATCTGAATTTCATCAAAAACGAAACATTAAAAAAATTCACTAGAGAATCTAACCAGACTCATTGGGAGAAGCCACGTGCACCGACTCGACGCCCGATTGAATGAACTAATTGAAAACGGCAAAAAGCAGGGTTACCTGACCTACGATCAGGTGAGCGCTTATCTGCCTGATGAAGCGCTGAATCCCGAGAAGCTGGATAATCTCCTGCTGACGATCGAGGAGATTGAACTGGACATCATTCCGGATCAGATCATTACGATCCTGCAGCCGGAGAAGACCAAAGGACGTTCCCGGTCTTCAGATGATCTTTCCCGTCGGATTGATGATCCCGTGCGGATGTATCTGACGCAGATGGGAGAAATCCCTTTGCTGACACGCGATGAAGAAATTCGTCTGGCAAAGAAGATTGAAATCACCCGCCGTCGCTTCCGTCGTGAATTGTTGAGCAGCGACTACGCGATGCGTCAGGCAATTGAAATTCTGGATAAGGTTCATAAAACCGAGCTGCCTTTCGACCGGACCATTAAAGTCTCCGTTACAGAAGGGCTCGAGAAGAACCAGATTCTGGGTCGGATGCCACACAATCTCAAGACGCTTGAATACCTGAGCAATAAAAACACCAGCGATTTTCAACAGTTCATCAATCCGGAACTGAGCAAAAGCGAACGGATGGAAGCCTACTCTTCTCTACAGAAACGTCGTCGCAAGATGGCTACTCTGATTGAAGAGTTGAGCCTGCGGACACAACGTCTGCAGATTGGTATGAAACGTCTGGAGCAGATCTCCCACCGCATGACAGAACTGGAAGATTCGATTCGCGATATGAGTGATCTGCGAATTAAAAATTCCAAAGATGATCGTGCCAACCTGGAGCGAGAGCTGCAGGACCTGGTGGCGATGACCATGGAAACTCCCGAAACACTGCGGGAACGTATCAAGGCAGTCAAACAGCGCTATCTGGATTATGAAAC
>JAGQQP010000141.1 GCA_020426085.1 Planctomycetaceae bacterium
CAGAACAGACCGTCAAGAATTTTGAAAACGGTCAGATCACAGCAGACGGCCTGTTAAAAGAAGGCGTCACCAGCAAACAGAAATTCAAAGATGGTCACCTGCATCTGGAATTTCAGTTACCCTTCATGCCACAGGCTCGCGGACAGGGCAGAAGTAACAGTGGCTGCTACGTACTGGGACGATACGAAGTTCAGATCCTCGATTCATTCGGCCTGGAAGGCAAAGACAACGAATGCGGAGGCATCTACAAACTGGGAGCCCCCAGCGTCAACATGTGCTTCCCCCCGCTGGCGTGGCAGACTTATGATATCGATTTCCAGTCAGCGAAATATGACAAAGACGGGAATAAGACAGCCAAAGCACGCATCACAGTCAAACATAACGGGGTGACCGTGCAGGACGATCAGGAAATTGATGAGCCCACTCCGGGCGGCACAAACAAGGATGAATCGGTAGCAGGTCCCCTGTTTCTGCAGAACCATTCCAATCCGGTTCGTTTCCGCAATATCTGGGTCGTGGAAAAATAATCAAACGTTCCTTTACCACATTCCCATCCTGATTTTTCCTGATTGAGGGCCACATCCAGATGACTGACACGGAAACTCTGCCTGCAGTAAGTACAGAAGCCGCGCTCAAAACCAGACTCTGCCTGATGATGTTTCTGCAGTATTTTGTGCAGGGATGCTACCTGCCCATCATCACTCTGTATCTGATTCAGGCTCTGGGCTTCTCTGCCTGGCAGATTGGAGTGTTTGGAGCAGCGCTGGCCGTCGGTCCGTTGCTGGCCCCCTTCCTGTTTGGGCAGATCGTCGATCGCCACTACGCGACCGAACGTGTGCTGGCGTTCTGCCACTTGTCGGGCGGCATCATCATGCTGGCTCTGTTCGTACAACAGAGCTTCTGGCCGGTCGTAATCCTGGGAGTGCTGTATTCCATTCTGTATGTCCCCACGATGATGTTGACGAATTCGTTGTCCTTCCAGCATCTGAAAGACAGCGATAAAGAGTTCCCTCTGATCCGCCTGTGGGGCACGATCGGCTTTGTCGTTCCCGCCTGGATCGCTGAGGGCGTCTTTCTGGCGAATCTTGAAGGAGAGGCGCTCAACACGGGTCGGGGTGTTGTCCTCGCCATGGCAGGAGTGGTCGGCCTGTGTATGGCGGCCTACTGTCTGACTCTGCCTCACACTCCTCCCGTGAAAAGTGACAAGAAAGATCTGGCACCGGGGAAAGTGCTGAAAATGCTCAAGTACCGCCATTTTCTGGTCCTGGTAACCGTCGCTTTTATCATATCAATCGTGCATAAGTTTTACTTTCAATGGAACAGTCCGTTTCTGAGTGCAGTCCTGAAGCAGGCGGACGTCACCGGTGCCTGGGAACAACGCATCAGTTCCATCGGTCAGGTATTCGAAGTTCTGGTGATGGCGGTCCTCGGCTTCGGGATTAAAAAATATGGGTTCAAAACGGTCATGCTGGTCGGCCTGCTTTCCTACCTGGTTCGCAGTCTCATCTTTGCCTATGCATCCACAATTGGAACCGTTGCCATCGTGAAAGGCTTCACGGTCGCCATCGCCCTCACCTGCGTGGGACAGGCGATGCACGGACTCTGCTTCGGCTGCTTTCTGGCCGCCGCTTATATCTATGTCGATAAAGTCGCGCCCCTGGATGTTCGCGGCAGCATGCAGACGTTTTTCGGAACGTTCGTATTCGGACTCGGGATGTTCGCCGGAGGATTCATCAGCGGATCGATCGGCGACTATTTCACTTCGACAGGAAAAGACACGCTGGTGCGCACCGCGTGGAATATCCCCTCGCAGACGGGCATTATCGAATTTACTCAGAAAAACCTGTCCGGTGAAACAGCACAGATGCTGCGGGACTGGCCTGGCATCTGGCTCAGTAGTGCGGCGATTGCCTTGTTCGCCACGCTCATGTTCTGGGTCCTGTTTCCCAAAACCGATACATCTCAACGGATGGCACATACAGAAGACCTGGGTTAATGCCTTTTCATATCGCAGAACATCAACTGATTGGTGGAATCCTTCTGATCATTTCCCTGGTCGGTTTGATCAAGGCACAATGGTTTGTTGCTAACACTCGCAAAGGACAAAGGCTCACAATCTCGTTCGGGCCGAAGTATGCACTCTGGATTTTTCGGCTGATCTTCATCACAGGGATTCTCTTTGGGGCAACACTGGTAACAGGATCAATCCAACCCATACAGTGGGATAGTTGAATCCGGCCTCTGAAACCTGCCAGATTGGCACCGCCCTGAACCGCAATTGTGACGATATCCACATGCCAGATTGACATCCGAGACCATTTCCATACCATCTTCGAAGTCACCAGTCACGACGTAATCCATTACGCAACAGTCACATACAACTCCTTCAAGTGAAAAAGGCTCTCTACCACAAAATGGTATGCCCTTTGCTTATTACTGGATACAGCTGAATTTCACTGACGTTTAAGGATAGAGAAAATGCCGATATTTCGCTGGGATCAGTCATGGAATCCATTACGGGATCTGGAGCGTGAAGTCGACCGTTTGATTCAAGGGGTTGAGTTCACAGTTCAGGGAATTCGTATGCCCCGCCAGTACCCTGCCGTCAATATATTTGAACTGGAACATGAGTTTCTGATCACAGCCGAGTTGCCAGGAATGCAGGTCCAGGATCTGGAACTGACTATCGCCAACGGCGTACTGACTTTAAAAGGGCATCGCGATTCACCAGTAGTGGATAACCGAGATATCCCCGAAGAGCGATTCCGCCGCAGAGAGCGTACCTTTGGTGAATGGCAGAGATCGATCAGTATCCCGGATCGGATCTCGGACGAGCAACTCTCCGCTGAATTTAATGACGGCGTACTGAAGATTCATCTTCCCAAACTGGAAGAAGAGCTTCCCCGTCAGATTCCGGTGAGTTCAGGAGAATAGGACAAAGCAATGAGCCGACAACACAACGAAGATGAACCAAGGGAACTTTCCTCCCCGGAGCAGTTTGTTTTCACACCTCCAATTGATATCTATGAAACCGACGAAGGTCTTGTGCTTTACGCTGATCTCCCCGGAGTTTCGGTCGGCTCGCTGGAACTGCAGGTCCAGGATAATAAGCTGACCCTGCTGGGCAGAGTCGAACCACAAATTCCGGAGGGGGCACGCCCCTTACACAAGGAATACGAAGTCGGCAATTATCTGCGTTCGTTCATCCTGAGCGGCGAAATTGTACACAGCGAAATTGAAGCCAAGCTGGCAAATGGGGTCCTGCGGATTTTTCTTCCCAAAGCTCCCAAAGCAGAACCACGCCGAATCCAGGTGAATACGGGCTGAGTTGAAACTCTCAGCAACATTCGAAGTTTACTTTCTCCCCGCCTGCCTCTTCTGCACACTCTCACTCTGTAGCGAAGAGGGGCGTAAATCTTCTTCCTTAATCAATCTCTGATTGAGTTGCTGTAGTTCCAGCGCTTCCTCACGTTTGCCCGCTAAACCAGCGGCGCGCGCCAAAGCAGAAATATAGCGTCTGTCAGTCTGCTGATTCGCATACAGAGGCTTTAACAGTTGGTAAGCCTGCTCACCTTTCCTCTGATAAATCAGGAGGTCGGCTTTCAGCAGCAGAGACTCCAGATCCTCCGGATCAGTACTCAATGCCTGATCAATATACGAAATCGACTTCTCGATGTTCCCCTGATTTCGATTGATGATTGCCAGATACCGCAGCGCCGTCGTCGACTCGGGCTTTTCGGCAAGACACCATTTCGCTTCCCGCGTCGCCGTTTCCAGATCCCCTGAATACAACGCTGCATACGCCAGGTTTAAATGAGCGTCATACAAACCGGGTTCCTGATACAGAGCCTGTTTCAAAGGTCCCGTCATTTCTAGCGTGCGTCCTGCCTGTTTTAAAATTTCAGCGACCAGCAGATAGTCGTCTGCCGCTTCTCCCCCCAGTTCGATATTCCGTCTGGCATATCTCAGCGCCCGGTTGGATCTCCCCTGCTGGAACAGCAGTTCCGCCATACTTTTCTGATAGCGACGTTCCTCAGGAAACTCACGCACGAGAATAAATAACGCTGATGTCGCGCGATCATCGAGCCCCTGCTCCTGTGCAATCTTCGCAATGGCTTCGACCGCTTCGTAATAGCGGGGATGCCGTTCCGTGACATGCGAAAAATTTTCCAGAGCCTGGAAGGGAGCGCGATTCTGAATCAGTTCTCCCAGCTGGAAATGGGCAAATTCATCTTCGGGATGTTTCTGCAGATACGCGATCAGTTCTTTACGCTTTGGCTTTTCAGATTTTTGTACAGACGCTTCTGAAGCCGTCGGCTGGCTGGTACTGGAATCCCCTGATTCGGATTCAAACAGCAGAAAGAGAAACAACGCAAGACACCCGCCAGCCAGGATCAGGAAACCGCTGGAGAAAAAAGGATTTCTTTTCTGCTTAACGTAAGGACTCGTCAGTTTTTCAGATTCTGTCAGGCGATTCATAGTCAGGGCTGGGTTTGAGACTGGTCTGGTAAAACGCTGGTTCCCTCTATCAATGTATAACGGCCCCCCGGCTGTAATCCAGACCAGTTTTCTGTTTTCCCGCCCGGCCATCTGACTTTGACGGTCACTTCTGAACGGCAGTCACCCAGCCCACAGGTAATCCAGGCTTCATCCGCGGAAAGATAACTGCTGCTCCCTTTTCTCAACCGGATTAGTTTTCGTGAATCACTCACCACTTCCACGACGGCTCCAATCGCACTCCGATTGGAAGTGGTTCCCACTAACTGCAGTGCCACGCTTTTATGAATCTGTTCTGAGCGATTTTCCAGCAGGACCAGTCGCTCATTCAAATGGGAGACGGCAAGATCGACCAGTCCATCCTGGTTAAAATCAGCCACGGCACAACCTCGGCCCACCTGTTTCGTTTTGAAGAATTCTCCGGACTGCTCGGAAATATCCATAAACCGCGTACCAGCCTGATTGAGAAACAACTGCGGCTCCTGCTCGTAAGGCTCACTTTTCCCCAACTGGGACAACCGGTCGTGCACGTGCCCGTTCGTTACAAACAGATCTTCCCAGCCATCATTATTTACATCGAGAAACGAAGTACCAAATCCCAGACGCGCATGACTGGGCGCAGCCAGCCCGGTCTCATCGGTCACATCCAGAAAAAACAGTCCCCCTTCATTCCGATATAGCGTATTGGTTTCACCAAAATAATTAGTGACAAACAGATCTACTTCACCATCGCCATTATAATCGGCTCCCGCCAGCCCCATCCCTGCTTCCCGGTCGCCACTCCGATTGAATGCCAGACCGGCGACCAGCGCCTGATCGGTAAACACACCCTGGCCGTTATTGATCCAAAGCTGATTCGCGACCGAATCGTTGGCAATGTACAGATCGATGTCTCCATCCTGATCATAGTCAGCTGCGAAGACCCCCAGCCCCTGACGCGCCGGCTCACTATGCAGGCCTGCTTTCTGGGACACATCCAGAAACGAGCCATTCCCCAGATTGAGATACACCACATCATACTGGCCCGGAACATAGCGCGGATGACAGATGAAATAAACGCGTGCCCCGTCAACCCGGCGACTGCAGATCGGATAGTGTTCCCGATCGATCTCCAGGTAATTCACCACATACAGATCCAGCAATCCATCCCCATTTATGTCGGCCCAGGTACAACTGGCCCCGTACCCCGGATCATCGACGTGCGCCAAAGAAGAAACCTGTGAAAAGGTTCCGTCCCCCTGATTACAGTACAACAGATTTCGTCCGAAGGCGCTCACATACAAATCATCGAAGCCGTCATGATTATAATCGCCCACCGCGATTCCCATCGAGTAGTTCATCACCGTCAATCCCGAGACGGCGGTCACATCCTGAAACTGACCGTTCCTGCGATTCCAGTAAAGTCGATTGGAGAGCGCCACGTCGATGGGATGACTCTGCTTACGTTTAACAGTACTCCACTCTTCCCCCTGTGCACAGAACAGATCAGGGAAACCATCGCGATCAAAATCAACCCAGCCCACGCCGGACCCCATCATCAGATGCAGATGTCGTTTTACCGTCACGGGAGAACGATGCTGAAAGTTTATCTGCGCCGCATTGGTCACATCCTCAAAGGAGATTGCCGACGGCTTCTCTTCTGCGCAGAGGGAGCAATTCTGCGAGAAAAGCAGGAGCACGTACAAACCGCATAATGCAGCCAGACAGACCGATCTGATACTTCGATTAAAAAGGAAACTGGTCATCCAGATTGGCCTCAGAGAGTTCGACGACAAATTGAGACAGGCGGTCAACCAGGATCTGCATCAGACGCTCCCCCTTCTCTGCAGTCGCCTTGTGCGGATTTCCGGAACCCGAATTCGTCGTGAGCAAATGCCAGGGGCGGGTAATGCTGACCCAGCCCTCATTGACTGCGGAGAAACGAGTAGCATTCGTCGCACCCTCATCCGCATGTAACGCGCCGGATTCAGGATCGCGGTTAACCAGATGGGGGAAATATGCCAGCGCCAGAGATGTTTCCATTTCTCCCGCATGGTCATCCGGATTTTCAAAAATCTCCGCTTTTACATCTGCCGATGTGCCTCGAAACCAGTCGGCCAGGAAGATCTGTACCGTCGTGGAACCGTGCAGTTCGCGCAACAGTGGTTTAAAGTCATTTCCGCCATGACTGTTGAGTATCAGCAGTTTATTGACCCCATGATTCGCCAGCGAATCGACGAGATCCATAATCATCTGCCCCAGTGTCGAGGGATTCACATTCATCGACAGCGGAAAGGCAGACTGATTGGTTTCCGTACCGTAAGGTATCGGCGGCAGCATCACAACTTTCGCCCCCCGCTGGTGGGCCGCTTCACAGACCCGCGAGCTGATGGCGTCGGCTTCGTAGGTATCGGTTCCATAAGGCAGATGCAGATTATGGGGCTCGGTTGCCCCCATCGGTAATATGGCGACCTGGTAAGGATTCTCTTTCACATAAGCATAATTGATCTCGGACAGAATCCAGGGACGGATTGCAGATTCAGCAGACACGCGGTTTTCTCCTCACCTGTTGAGATTTGAATCGATCATTTTCAGAGCACAATCATCCTACCAGAATCTCGGTGCAAGCTCCTATTCTCTCACCTCCAGATATTATAAATATATACATTCTTGCCTCATGTTTCCCTGTATTCTAATGAACAGAAGCGGTATTCTGAATATGTGACTATCTGGCAGGATCGCTTAAAGGAAGAATCATGGAGAACTGGTACGTCAGACGAGAGAATGAAACCGCAGGCCCTCTGACACTGGAGCGGATGCGCGAACTGATCCACGAAGGAAAACTCCAGAAATCGGATCTGGTCCGCATAGGCGAAGTCGGCAATTTCATCACAGCAGCACACGTTCTGGAACTGTTTCCCGGTAGTGGTACCAGTCAACCCGCGGCTCAAGCAACGGAACCGCCTCCCCGCAAAAGTCATCTTGCCCTCATCTCAGGACTTCTGATTGCCGTCCTGACAATTACCCTGGCGATCGGATCTATTTTCTGGCTGCAGAAAGTCGAAGCGGAGCACCGTGCTGTATCAAAAAACCATTTAAAACAAATCGCCCTGGCCATGAATAATTACCATGATGCCCACCGTACCTTTCCTCCCGGAGGAATACAGACTGCCGATGGCAAACCTTATATCAGCTGGCAAACAGTTCTTTTACCCTATATTGAAGAGGCTCCGCTTTACAACAAGGTTAATTTCTCTCGACCATGGACACATCCCCAAAACCATCCCTTGTTCAAATCTGAAATTGATGTCTATTTAAATCCGGCAATCGGACAGACGGTTTCCGAAGATGGATTGGCCCTGACTCATTATGCAGGCAATAAACTGGTACTCAAAACCAACGGTGTCATGCGCTACCCTTATTTTAAAGATGGCACCGCAAATACCATCCTGGCAGTGGAAGTAGCGGAAAACTTTAAACCCTGGGGCGATCCCACAAACACGGCAGAGCCTGCTGAGATAATCGGCCCCGGAAAGAAATCGTCTTTTACCGGCGGGCACCATCTCTTGTTTGCAGATGGATCGGTTCGCTTTGTGACAGATCAGATTAACCCGGAATTACTCAAAGCATTGAGTACCCCCGCGGGAAGAGAACGCATGGATAAATTCCAGTATTGAGAAATCACACTCTCTTTAAAACAGACTTTAATACGATGTCATTCCCTACTGAAGGAATCCCTCTATGGCTAACTGGTATGTGAAACGCGGAAGTCAAATCGCAGGCCCTCTGACACGAGATCGCCTGAATCAGCTGGCTGCGGAAGGCAAAGTTCAAAAAACGGATCTCGTCAGAGAGGGCGAAGACGGAGATTTCCACCCCGCTTCCACGGTACGTGATCTCTTCACCAGTGCGGACACCTCCGCCTGGGATGAATTTGAAGCCGGTCCGGAAACACAACCACAGTCCAGTCAAGCTGCGCCGAAAAAGAGTAATACCACTCTGATCGTCATTCTGGCGGTCATCGGTGTCGGCGGCATTTTTATGGTGATGGTTTTGGTCGCGTTACTGCTGCCTGCAGTGCAGCAGGCCCGGGAAGCGGCCCGCCGATCCGTCTCAAAAAACAATCTCAAGCAGATCGGACTGGCATTACACAATTACCACGATACTTATCGCGTATTTCCCCCCGGAGGAACCCAGACCACAGACGGTGCCCCCTATCATGGCTGGTCAACATCAATTCTCCCCTTCGTCGATCAGGCCCCCCTTTATAATCAGGTGAATTTTGATCAACCCTGGAATGCCCCGGAG
>JAGQQP010000142.1 GCA_020426085.1 Planctomycetaceae bacterium
AATTTCATTATCAGGCAGGAGGTCCCCAGTGCGTGCCACTTCTTTCAGGGTCCCATTGCCGGCAACCGTAAATACACTTCTGACGATCGTTCCATTGTCTCCATCATCGATGATTGATCGAAATGCAACCGCACCGGACTCGTTGATGCCGGAAGTGCTGATTAAGCCGTCGATTTTGAATGATTCCCCCAGTGAACCAAAGACCTGTCCCGTCTGCATCACTACTCTGAGTGGTGATCCATCCCCATTGCTCACATAAATGCCGTCCGGGACAGAAGCATTCAGGGTATTTCCCCAGAATGCCACCTGCCCAGCATTGTTGATCGACAAGTAATAGAAGTCGGAAAAGCCGTTTGTGGCAGAACCGGGAATCAATTGACCTTCCCGTACGATCTCAATCAGGTTCCCGTTTGCATCCGTGCTGAAAATGGCCCGGTTATCCGCGTTCCCATTATCGGTATCATACAAATCGGTTCTGAAGGCAATGCGTCCGGCATTGTTCACTGTCACATAGGTTCCCTCCAGATCATTAAACTTGCCATTCGTACTTCCGCTCGTCGCACCGGGAGCATCACTGCCTTCCTGAACCAGTAAGAGCGGCCCATTACCATTGCTGCCGAGAAAGATACCTGTGTTTTCCCAATAATTGACTCCATTGAAGCGATCAACAAACACTGCCTGGCCACTGTCGTTGAAGGGAAAAGGAATCTGGGAAGCAGCTCCCGAGATCCCGTCGTAGAGTGTCCCATCTTGAATCGCCGGAACCGGTTGTTTTTCACGTGTGATATTTGAAATTGTGCCCGATGATGATACCTGGAAGAGTCCCGAATCGCTTGATGTGGGGGAGCCCGTGACCTTTGCCTGAAATAAAACCAGACCAGACTCGTTGAATATCGGCCCTTCGCTGAAATTGCTGAAATTGCCATCGCTGTTTCCCGTATCAAGATTGGGGGCGTTATCACCCGTGCGGACAATCACATCGTCGGACGTCAACATCCCTGCCAGTAATCTGCGTTCTTCAAGAACCTGCACCTGCCAGTTTCGGATAGGTGTGCGACATGATTTGCGTTTGTTGCGAGAGCTACAGACAGAAGAACTTGTTTTCAAAAGGCGTTTCAGGTGGGAAAACATTGCGGTTCTTTCTCTTTTCTATCGAGACAAAAATGAAAAGCGGATCAGATTGAAATCGTCTCACATTAGAAAGATCACGGTTTGTGAACAGGGACCGGCGTGGAATGGGAAAAATTCTCGAAATGCAGGAAAGTTTCATCGGACCGAACTCAATTCATCCATAAACAATTAACATAAGTCTTTATTATTCATGCAGTTCTGATAGACCTGAAGCGAGAATTCGTTTTCCTTCAGGTGGCTGCCTGTGTTCCGGGAGATAACCTGGAAACTCCAGGCCGGGTCAAAGCTGGAGGGATCCGACATTCACCGTGCGAAAAGTGAGCGAAATCCGACGTGAACGTGGAATCCGTTCTCCGTTCACGTCATCAAAGGTCTGCCGCGAAACAGAATGCTCCCAGCTACATCGTGCTTCACCAGATAAAATCACGATGCTGCGCGGTTCGAGGTAAACCGACCGGCTCTCTGTTCCAGTAACTTTGTTAAAAATCATTGAACAGCCGGAACCCAGTGTGAGAGAAGCAATCGCATTGCCCATGCAGGGTTCGCCATCCTCATGGGACTCCATCCCCTGCCCCGGCTCAAATTCGTTGACGATCATCTGGTTGGGAAATTCTCCAAGTCCTCCGTGATCCACAATCGATTCCGCGAGTGAGAGTGCCCAGGTCGGTAATCGGCTGACTTGCATCGGGAGACCAGTCAACTGGTTCTCATGATCAGATCGAGATCCATAATGCTGGATGCGGCGTTGCAAATGATTCGACCAGGGTGCCTGGTCAATCGTCTCTATTAATCTCAACTCAATCAGCGGATTGAGAAACTCCGAAATATATGTCAGGCCCTGGATCATGATACTGTACTTTCCCGATCCAACCTGTTTCGTTGAACACGATACGAAACAGTCTACCGAAATCCTTCAAACAGACTTTTACTTTGCGAACAGCATGATGATTCCTGCAATAAAGCTGAATCCCCCCACAAGTAAAATCAACTTGAATAACACAACCAATGCCGTCTGAACTTTCTCCACGACTCTGACAGTTGCTTCTTCTGCCCACCAGATCATATCTTCCAGTTTACTTCCCAGGCGGTATAACAGGGCCAGAAAATAAACGGTTGCCCCATAGCTGAAATACCTGGAGATTGTGATCAGATAATAACCAAATGCGGCTGAAGGAACCGCCAGCAGGAGCCCCCCTCCCTGGTACAATATTCCGATAAATGCCACCAATGCCAGTACTCCGGAAATCGCTTTCCAGGTGACTGCAGGAATGGATTTATGGACCAGCCTACGAATTGGTGCCAGAACGGCTTCCAGTTTTGTAATACCGAATTGAAGTTCCACCGAATTCTTTAAGTTCGTATCCAGGTTTTCTTTTTCTGCCGTCACTTTCTCGCGTAAAGAATTCATGGCAATCATGAGAATACGGAGGGGACTGATCACCCACAGGAAGTGCATTACCTTTTCTTTGCGGCTCATCTGACTCAAAACTTCAATGCGATCCTTCCTCCGTTTTTCCTGCTCGCGTCTCTGTTTTTCTTCGGCTTCCCGGCGGGCTGCTTCTTCACGCAGTCGCTGCTGACGTCGTGCTTCCGCTTCTTCCTGGCGACGTTTCTCTTCTTCGGGCGAAAGAGGCTGGGGTTCCGGAATCTGGTAGGACTGGTTCTTTGCTGCACGCGTTCTGGCTTTGGCTTCCCGGGCATTTTTCAGATTTTGCATCATCTCCCGGTATTCAGTCTGCTGCTTTTCTCTCTGACGTTTCTGGTACTCCAGATATCCCAGTGAATTTGCGACTCCGTCTCCCGTATAAACGCCTGAATTGCCCCATTCGTAGCTCATGTTCGGTGCCTCTTCTTTTTAATGAAGTCCAGTGCACGATTCCGCGTCTGAATCGCTGCTCACTGGAAAGATCACCGTTTCGGACGTCAGCCCGACGTACCGCTTGGAGTTTTTTTCATTAATCAGAAAAATCGAGACGGGAGCTCTCCAATTCTGGCTCCTGCCTCGATCTCCGCACAGCACCATTTCCTATAAACATCTACACAACAGACACTTACGAACCCAACAGCAGGTTCATTTCTGCTTCTCTCGGGCCTGTTTCATTTCCTTGACGGGAATCAGTTTCATCTGATGCAGGCGTTTACCGGTTTCCCGATCAAGAATCCAGGCCCCCTTCACTTCCACATCGAAGACCACATATTTGCCATGATCTAATGGAAGTTTGACCCGTTCTTTCCAATCACCCCACTCTTCTACATTGTACTTCGCAGGCGGCGTCTCCCGGGCGTGGACTGCCTTCGTCTCGAACTCCAGCTCAATGGGCCATTCCACATGCAGGGGATGAAAACCATTGGTGTCTGGCATCACGACCTCATGGCTCAGATTCAGCACGGTCAGGATCGGTTGAGAATCCCCCGATGGAGGAACATGCTCCAGCGAATAGTTTTGTTTTGGTTGTCCTGGCAGCTCAATGAAACCGAACTTTTTATTGACCTGATGCAGATAGAATACCGGCGATGCCCATTCCACGTAGTGCTTCAACCGGGTGAGTGCTTCGATTTCCTTCTGGTACTGCAGCGATTTTGCGGAGGGCTGACCTTCTTTCTGTTTCGATTTCTGTTTCACAGGTGTGGTCCCATTATTGGGCGTTCCAATGTAGAGTCCGCCGCCGACTCCACCTCCACCGGATTTGGGACGATCCGGAAAGTTTTGCTGCATGTAGGCTTCCGTTTTGATTCTTCGTTCCAACAGACTGATTTCTGAGTTGATGGATGACTTCACTTTGCCGTGGTTACTGGTCTCATCAATGTCGCGTCCCGAAATCAAATCGCGGCGGTAACCTTCGACAACTTTGGAATAGGGGTGAAACTTTGTTGAAAACTGAACGGTAAAGCGGTCCCCAGGGTACGTTTCCGGTTGACACAACCATTTCACGAACGCTGGTGCTTCTGCTTTGATTTGTTCGTTGGGCAGAGAATTGATTTGCGAACGAAAGTAAACAGGACGTTCCGCGTTGAGCCCATAGAGGGACTGTTCCCCGTGCTTGCGAAAGTCAGATTCGTGTATCCAGCGGTTATACATCAGTGTCTCACCATTCTCTTTCACGAACTCTGGCAGATAACGGGCCATCAATCGCATCGCGGTGGCAGGGGTGAAACGTTCCATTTTATCAGGATCTGCAGGAGTCGCTTTCTTTTCCAACGGCTTGACATTTTGACCTTTTGAGACAGACGCACTTTGATCCACACCGTTATTGTTTCCAGCTGCGGGAAGTGGTGTTTCATAGATCAGTGTCTTGTCATTATAGAGGCGAATGCCTTTCAGTTTCGTGGGGAACAGCAGACCTGGCTGATAACCGGCAGTGGGGTGCGGCAGCAGCGTTGGTTTATCGAGGGAGACCAGCATTTCCAGTCGCGCTGTATAATCCATACGGTCCTTGATCAGGTCGCGAACGTCTTTCGGTATCTGATCAAAAGTCTGTGACAGCGGCTGCTGCAGCTGCAGGCAGGGAATGTGCGTGTAGGGAATTTGTGGATTCCGGTAATTCAGAATCACGAGACAGTTAGCAGGGACTCCCTTGTCGATTAACGGTTTGGCAGGTTCCCAGGTGTAGGGATTCAACAGGCTTTCATGGGAAAGCGTCATCTGCACATCGCCAAGTTGCCGATCGAGTCTGATCTCTGCATTGATGATAAAATTACGTTTGGTCGAATCGATGCAGCTGATCATCCATTGCTTCCATTTCTCTCTTAACTCCGGAAGCTGTTTTTCATTCAGTCTCTTTTCACCGATCTCAACGGGAAAGAACGAGGACCGGGAATGCTTGAAGAGCTGATCGACTTTCTGGCGGGCCTCTTTCCAATTCTGGACGATTCGTTGTTTTGCTTCCGCTTTAACAGAGGGATAACCATTGCGGGCGGTTCCAATATTCGAATATTCCTGTTCTGCACGAGTCAGTTCCTCAAGCGCATTCTTCACAAGTCCAGCGTACGATTGAGGCTGATAGGAATAGTTAGAGAAGAGTTTCTCCAGTTCTCCGGAATCTGCCTGAACGCCGTCAGCTTCCTGTTTCAGAAAGTAGAGGACTTCCTGATTCAGGTCAAAAGGCTGGTCGGGACCGGGGAGCACTTTGCCTTTCGCATCACTCAGAAATGGCGATGGAATCTTTTTGCATTCGAGACTGGCGATATGCTGTTTGAGCAACGGATCGCGATACAGGTCAGAGGATTCTGTGGTGACCAGCACTGGAGGAATTTTCTGCTCATTTTCTCTTGCCAGCGGAAGTCGATCCCAGGTGACTACTCGTGCGACATACGCGGGGTTATATCCATCCTGCGCCTGGCTGAACAGCAGACGCGCCTGTTCTGTGGTGAGTGGCAGAAACTGCTGTACAAAGAAGGGACTGTAACGCCGATCCATTTCTTTCTCTCTGGAGTAGTAAGTATTGGAATTCAGGGCGGGAAAATGACCGTTTACCAGTCTTTGATCAATGAATGCTCCCTGGCGTTCGAAATCGTATCTGCCCTGGTATCCCAGCTGGACTTTCTGAATTTCGACAAACCGCAGAGGCAGCGAGACCACGTAGGCCTTTAGCTTTTCCGCATATTCCTGCTGGAACCGCTGTTGATTACTTCGTTTGTCAAACTCGTTATTTCCCAGCCACTGAGCCGATGAAATCGCTCCCTGATTATCAAGTCCTGCACTCACATACCCCCCGATTGTTTCCGGAAAATGGTGAGCGATAAAAGTAGGGCAGACAAAGTCGGGATCGAGTCCCAGTGCGACCCGGTCTAACAGCTTGGAAAAGCGGTAAGGATCACTGCTCAAGACCGGGCCTTTCGTCGTAAATCGGATGTCGTCGACCCGGATGGCTGGATAATCGCCGAAGAGTTCGAGCTGATGTTGCCGTGCCAGGCTCTGCATTTTCTGAGCCAGCCCCTGCTTGCCAGCAACTGGTTGATCCGGAATCGGCTCAACAGGTTGCTCCAGATCCCATTTCTGCAGAACCTGCGCAGGATTGGCAGCATCCACGAGAGACAGACCGACAATCTTCGCGTTGATGAGCCGAATATTATCGGGAGTTCTCAGACTCGGATTTTGTTCAAACAGGGGCCGCGTCAGTATAAGATCTTCCCGGAATGCCAGTCGTTTTCCCTCAACCTGTCGGGCGAACACCCGTGCTTCATCCAGCGTTTTTTGAATCCCTTTCGGTATGGCAGGCGAATTCACGAAGATGGCATTGATTTTATTATATCTGCCACCAATGACCGTCCAGCGTAATGTCCCTCTGATCGTCAGCGGAAATTCGCCAATCCCTTCGTTGTAATTATTCAGACTGGCATCCATGAAGAGTGACACAGGAATCTCTTCGTCTTGATAGTTCAGTTTCTGAAAATCCTGATGTAACTTGCGGACGTAGCGGGCAACCTGAATCCCTTTATCGAATTCGTTCAACCCGGATCGACGCAGTTCGGAATATTGCCTCATTTCCTGTTTTGAATAGAAGAGTTCATAGAGATTTTCAAACAACCAGAAACATTCGACAATCCGTTCTTTTTCGGCACCCGTAGTGGCATTGAATGCCCCCTCGAATCCTTTCTCTTCCAGTTTTTGTGCCAGAAGTTCATAAGCATCCTGATCGGCAAGATAACAGAGAATCGCGCCGGTAAACTCGGCGGAGTGTTGCACGTGCATCTGCCCTTTCGGTGCGACAATCTGTGCGTTGGAAGTGATGACAGGGCTCCCGTCGATCAGCATGGTCTGAAATTGCGGTAACACCCTGGAAACCTGCTCCCAATTGAATCGGTTGCCCTGAGGAACTTTCTCCGTCTGTGATGTTTGCTCAGCTTTCATCTCGGGAGATGTACTCACAGGCTCATTCGTAGTTGTCGACAGTGCCGGCTTGTTTTTCTCCGCAGGAAAGATCTGAGGATACTTCTTACGAACATAATCCTGGTCAGGTCCACTTAACATGGAAAAGGGGACCACATGCAGAGTTCCGTCCGACTGTTTTTTGAGGATGACCACTTTATCGGTAGTTCCCAGCAATTCACCCCGCACCTGGTTCTTACCGTCCGCACTGGTCCAGGTACGCTGCTCTGCCTGAACCAGACTCGGAATCAGACACACCAGAATGAGAATAAAGATTCGAATTGAGCCTCCGAATCGCAGTTGTTTTGGTCGTTGAGTGAGTTGTGCCCCGTACATTTTTTATGCTCCTGTTCGAATGGAGTTTCGATTGTTTCGACCGCAGGTTCCGAGTTGATATCGTGAGTTTTTGTCTATCAAAATGTTGTGTATCCCCTGCTCCTCAAGTACAATCGCGAAGGCAGTTTTTTTTCCGACGCAGAATCCCCTGAATTTTTTTGAATTGAGTTGTTTGTGCTGATAAACTGTCTGTAAGACCTTCTGAGAATTGACTTTGTAACCATTCATACCAGTCAGCTATGCAGAAGGCGGACCCGCTACCCGCCTGATGAATTGAATGCATGACTCATCTGGATTCCTATTGAATAGATAACGGCAGCAGGCATGGATCATCAGGGCTCAGTCACCAACTGGCTGGATCAACTCAAACAGTGTGAAGCAGATGAATTGCAGCAGCAACTCTGGAATCGCTATTTCGAACAACTCGTGCAACTGGCCCGCTCCCATCTGCAGAAAGACCTCTGTCGGGTCGAAGATGAAGAAGATGCCGTCCTCAGCGCATTGAACAGCTTTTTTGTGCGACTGGAAGCAGGTCAGTTCCCCAATCTCAACGACCGGACCAGCCTCTGGCCTCTGCTTGTCAATATAACTCTCTGTAAAACCCGGAACCTGTACCGCAGACAAAGCGCTCAGAAACGCGATGTCAGGCGCACTGTATCCGGAACTTCGTCTGAAGAAGAAAACTGGCTGGATCAGCTGGCTCATCAGGCACCGAACCAGGAACTCGCAGTAGAAGCAGCCGAGGAAGCCAGTCGCCTTCTGGATTTACTGGGAAAAGAATCCCTCAAAGAGGTCGCCCAACTCAAGCTGGAAGGTTATACCAATGCCGAGATTGCCGCCAAAGTGGGAGTCATGGAACGCAGCATCGAACGCCGTCTTGTTCTGATTCGACAAACCTGGACAGAACAGATCGAAGCGGAACTAAATTGAAACCAGGCAATCGTTTGGACTAAATCCACAGATTTTTTCTTTTTTTATAAAAACTGCGTCGGGGTCATCTGCTCCATTGCGATCTTGTACATAACTCGAGGTTCTCGAGTTTAGGATAAGACAAAATGAATCAACCATTTGAACTGGAAAATCTTCCAGCCGAATTGCAAAGTCAGATTGAAGAACGCTGCGAGGACTTTGAACAGTCCTGGCAGAACGGGGAAAATCCGTCGCTGGAAAAGACGCTCTTCGATTTTACAAATCCCTCGCGCAGTATCTTGCTGAAAGAACTGATCCTGATCGAACGCTACTATCGTTTGCGGGAAACAGGCAAGATCATCAGTGAACAGGAACTGCTCGCAGCCCATCCCGAAATCGCAGGGGAGCTTTCTGAAATCTTTGCTGACTCACATTCAGCCAGAACCCGCATTGCCGATCAGTCAGACTCCGGTTCCGCCGACAGTTCAGGCAGCCTGACAGTTAAGGAATCCCGTCTGCACTTCGAA
>JAGQQP010000143.1 GCA_020426085.1 Planctomycetaceae bacterium
TGCTCGGCCTGCGGTTGAGCCATGGTCCGCAGCGCGACGGCCAAGTCCTGCAGTTCCAAAATCGGGGCGCCGGTTTCCAATCCCATCACGCGTCCCAAGGGCGTTTCGACCCAACCTTCAGCCGGACCGGCGAGCACGATGTCTTTGGTCTCGGGGTAGTAGAACACGTAGCGAATCCGGGTCAGACCGGCCAAACGCTGCATCGCTTCGTCAGGTCCGTGACCGGCGGCGACCGCTTGATCGACGGCCTTGATCAGTCGGGTGAGCGAGACTTTGCGGAGCTGGCTGGGTCGGGCGAGATCGCGTCCGAGCTTGACCTCAGCCTGTTCGGCGCGAGCACGAATCAGTTCCATGTCGGCCGGCGTGGCCGCCACGCGACGCAGCACGCCTTCGGCGTCAATGGCCACGCCCGAGAACGGGCCGGTGCCTTGGGTGCCGCCGCCCCCCTGGCCGCCGCCGCCGCCAAAACCGCCGCCGCCGCCGCCAAAGCCGCCGCCAAAACCACCACCGCCGCCGCCAAAGCCGCCGCCACCGCCGCCGAAGCCGCCGCCGCCGCCAAAGCCACCGCCGCCACCGCCGATGCCACCCTGCTGACCACCAAAGCCACCACGGCTGCTACCAACAGATCGCTGCTGGGTTGAGACTGAGATGACCAGGTCTGCTACAGGATAAACACGAGTGGTGTAGATTTCTTCTGCCTTGGCGGTCGTTGTGATTTTCATCACTTCATCTTCCACGACATAAGTCAGGCCGATCGGTTTCAGAATGATGTTTAAGGCACTTTTCAGTTTGATTCCACTCAATGAAACATTGACGGGCTCATCAGGAGTCAAACCTTCTTCACCCAGATCATTGGAATTGATCAGGATGGTGATGTTGTGCAGTTCGGAGAAATACGTCATGACTTCAGACAGCGGAATGTCCGGGAAGTTGTCTTCTGTCTCTTTCTGCAGTTCTTCAAAAATACGCTGTTCTGCTGGACTGTTACGATGCAGGTCCACATTAGACCATTTCTTACGTCGTTCTGTTAAAGCGGTCCAGACTGGAGCAGATGGCCAGCGAATGGGAGGCTCATCCGGGAATGGAACGTGTGAGAGTTCCACCTGATACAGAGTTTCCAGAAAACGGTCTGCACGGAGCGAACGCATCTGGAAGACTTTAGCCAACTGCCCTGCTGCTTCTGAAGTAAACAATGCTGCGGTCGCAGGACCATTTCCCGGTTCCATATCAACGGCAACACGGGCAACCGCTTCCGCTTCTTCATAAGCATCAAAGTTACCATGCTTACCATCCTGGATCAGAGATCGAACACGGTCAATCAACTGTTCCATTTTTTCATCTTCCAGCAGAATCTGATCTACCAGACGTTTTTGCTGCTCCAGTTGAGCAAGTTGCTGCTGCTGACGAATCCGTCGAGTTTCTGCGACTTCCATCTGGCTGCGAACATCAACCATCATGTTGCTCAAACGACTTTCGAGTTGCTGACGCAAATCGATATCGATATCGGAAGTGGATTTCAGGAAATTCAAAGTTCGTTTCAAAACACCCAAGGCACCTTCTGGATTCTCAGCAGATTCCTGACGGGCTTCTTCGATCGCGTTCTGAACTTCGATCTTCATTTGAGCACCTTTAATCTGACGCAGCTGTTCTACTTTGCTGATAGCGTCATCAATCGGTGGCTTGGGATCAGCTTTAGGAGCAGGTTCGGCAGCCCCATCTGTTGCAGGCTGTTTTGTATCAGCTTGAGCCAGTTGGCCTTTCTGATAAGAATCTGTCATTTTCAACAATGATTCAGCCCGGGAATTACCGGGATCCATCTGCTGCAGCAAGTTTCCATATTTGGCAGCCTGCTCGAAGTTACCGCTGCGAATGGCATTGGTTCCCGCAAATTCAAGTTGCGCCATATTCTCTTCATGACCGGTGCGTGCCAGATTCATCATACGCTGTCCAGCAAAAGCAACTGCCAGTTCCTGCCCTGGTTTATAATTGCTCCACGGAACTGCCAGGAAGCTGTTCACCGACTGAGCGACAGGGACATTAAACTTCCAGACACCGTCCAGATTTCTGTTTTTCAGTTCTACTGTAAATCCGGTGGCGACATCACCTTTTGCGAGATAGATGGTCTCACGGTCAGTTCTCACTGGTAAGGCGCGGGTTGTATTCAATTCTAACTGTTTGTCTGAGACACGGATTGATTCGGGATAAAATACGGGAGCCTGAATTGCTTTGACGAGCTCTTTACCAACGATGGCTGGTAAATCCTGCTTGTCTGTTGCTTCATCAGAAAGTACCACTCCACCGGTGTAAACGCCGAGTGTTCCCAGCAATTGCAGGTCTTTTTTAGGACCGACGGCATAGCTGTGAACGGGAATATGCTGTTGAGCCAGTTTGCCGGTCAATGCTGCCATTTCAGGAAGTGAAATCAGCTTGGCAGAACTCATTCCATCACCGATATACACGATCGAACGAGCCTGTTCGTTCTCCAGCCCCTGCAGAACTGTATTCAATGCGGCAGAAAGATTCGTCGCGCCGAGCGGTGCACGAGCAGCCAGCGATGCAACAGCCAGTTGAGCCTGACGGCTTTTAGGAGCGACATATTCGTTTACAAACGGGGTGCATTGCACGTCAACCGCGTAAACGGCAACACTTGCATTGTTGGGGAGTTCATCCAGCAGAGATCTGAGGACATCCAGAGCCTGAGTCCGATGCTCGCCTACCTGACTGGCGGATGTATCAAACAAAATCGCAATCTGCTCTCCGGCATGGGCGGGAGCTGGCAGACGATCCGCTTTGAACTGCAGGGCGTAAAAATGTTCGCCTTCACTATTCTGATAACTGAGGATCTGGCCAATGTTTGAGATTTCTGGAACCTGCTGTTCAGCAAAACTTTGAGGCGAACTCAACATGATTGTTGAGGCAGCCAGAACAAACATTGATATTCCAAATCTGGATAGTGACATGATTTCTCTCTCCCGAGTAACTTTAGGCAAGAATGCTTGAACTTAAGCCTATATGGTCGATTGCCAAATTGCGCATTCTCCTCAACTGTGCATTGTATATACAGTCTCGGACACCATTGAAGGAAATTCCCCCGATTTTCTCTTAATTCTCCAAATTTGATGCGAGATGAAAAGGGTTTGTCGGCACGGACTGAAGTATCCGCGCAATTTGCAGTCCGATTATGGGGAAAATATGGATCAAAGCCCACTTAGCGAAATCAGCGATTTCGCCAAACAAAGCTGATAAAACAGCTTCGATCTACTCAATTGTTCATATCAGGCATCTCAACTCAGTTCTAATTTCATATTTAAGATAATCGGATTGTACTGATTCTACTCAATGAGACACCGTGATATTGTCGATCTTTCTATTTGTCTCACCCTGTTAATTGGGCGCCTGAATCAACTGATTTCTGTCGAACCGGAAGTAGACACGCGAATACTCTTCGCAAGTCAGGCTCCATCAAATCCAGACACTGATTCCAGGTATGCTCTCTCGACCCTATATCACAATAACGTGTTTGATCACGTTGATCGCTTTGATCATTGGGTGGGAACTCCATTCTTCAAAGTCCGATCCCGAAACTGCTACGCCTGCGAACCGCCGTGCAGTAGTAAAACGGGTCAAAGTCAAAAAACCGGTCCTGCAACTGAGTCAGCCTGTTGACTGGAACCGCCCCATCAACATCACCTGTCTGGAAACGCAGCTGGAATTTCCGCTCTCATTTTCCCCCGGAGATGACTATATACTCATCGTCAACAACCTGGATCGTTCCCCTCGACACACAAAAACAATCAGACTGTCGATTCAGGAAACAGCTGGGGATCAACCAGAAAACTGCTATTTCGAAAATACACAGGAACCCGATTCAACGCCACAGGCAAGTAGCCTGCTTAATGCTTCAATACCGTATCACTCTTCTGACACTGGTTCTCTGGTGAATGAACCAAAGTCTGACGCGGCACCGATTGAATCTGTCAGATATTTCTATCTGTTTGTAACTGAGGGAGACCTGTCAGACAAAAAACAATACACGCGACTCAAGGCACGGTTAATTCAACAAAGTCCACGGGTTGCGATTTATCTCGATGACCAGCAAAAACCTGAAGAACTGGCAGCCGGACTGGTCAACGACCTGATTGCCCAGCTTGAGAATCAGGTGCTGGATAAGATCGAGAAGGAGTGTGGTCCTCTACGAGATGTCGATGGAAATGGTCGCTTTACCATTTTCCTGACCCCCTGGTTAAGTAAACTGCAGGGAGGAAAAACAACAATCAATGGATTCGTCCGCCCCAGCGATTTTCGAGATAATGTCATGGAACCGTTCAGCAATCACTGCGATATGCTGTATCTCAATTCTGCTTTGAAACCAGGACCGCAGCTACTCGATCTATTGAGCCATGAAGTGACCCATGCAGCGGTTTCCAGCATCCGAACAACGGGGACACATTCTCTTCCGGATGAAGAAGACTGGCTGAATGAAGGCATTGCCCACCTGATGGAACCTGGTTATACAAATCGAGACTACCGCATCAGTGAATTTTTTCGGTCACCAGAATCATATCCACTGGTCGTCTCCGATTATTATCGCGCACAGCTCTGGCGCAACCATGGATGTCGAGGGGCTGTGAACCTGTTTCTGAACTGGTGTAATCAGCTCAAGTCAGACAGTCGTTTTGCCAATCGATTTACACGTCACCGTTTGACCGGCACTGCTAAGATAGAACACTTGACTTCCACTCCCTTTCCAGAACTCTTTCGTCTCTGGTCTCTGGATCTGGCCAGACAGTCACAGGCTTATAACACGCTGAATTCGACTGGAAATACACCTGAACCACTTATCTACTGCGGCAGATTCGTACTGGCTGGCCCTGCTATTCACGATTGGAATCTGTCAGATCAAAACCACACGAGTCTGAAAATTGCTTCGACCGCTTCCGGATTTGTACGACTCAAATCGAAGGGTCAACTGCCGGAAAAACGGATGATCAAGGTCCAGGGATTTCAATCAATGCAGTTGACGCTGTTGAAAATTAAACCAACATCGCAGCAGGTTTCTTTAGAGGCTGAATACGCCCCTTCTGAAAACTCTGTGGATTCAAGCTCCCAATTTGTGGAAGTCCAACTGCGTTGCAGTCACCCCATCAATTCAAAAGTCGAAAAAATCTGCCTGGAATTCAATGGAGCCTACCTTTCGCAACTCGCACGGCAACCACAAAAACGGGATGCCACGGCTCTCGACGATTCTGACTCGATTGAGCAGAGATCCGGTCTGCGTCTTGTTCTGTTGAATTCCGAGACTCAACAGAACAAACAGGTGACTGAATTCAATGCATTTATCCCACGAACAAGTTTTGAGGGAAAAACGAATATGGAAAGACTCAGTTGGAAAGCCATCGTCATTTCAGAAATTCAGCAACGAGGAGTCGCACAGGTCGAAATGGCGTTCCCCTCGTCACCACCTCGCAGAATCGCAAAAACAGTCCTCGATGCTGCGAAATGAAGCTCATTATAAACTGTCGTCGTCCTGGTTTTCACCCAGATATTTCAATCGGGTCGCATACAATTTTTTCAGACGCGATACGGGGTACATACGAACGATCTTGTTTTTATAGGTAATTCTGCCTTGATCGTCCCGTCCCAGCTGCGCTGCAACATCCGGTTTGGCCATTCCTGCATACAGACCGGCGAAAGTTTCCGGATCAACACCATTCCCTGCTTCAAGGTCATCCAGAGCATTCACTCCGCCACAGGAGACGGCAAATGCATTCAACCCTTTTGTAGCAGGTCGCATGAAATTTTCCTGCTCGAGTGATGACTGTGCTTCGGCCAGTTGCTTCACGCCGCGTTTGATTTTATCTTCGGTCTCTTCAGTGGGAGTACCAGAGGCCTGCTGGGCATGCAACATAGTACTTTGAAAACTTTGTGACGCGCCTAAAACATAACCGACGGTAATCAGCAGTAAACCGACGGCGACCTGGCTAACCTTGGACATGAAAGACTCCCTGTGAATGCAACATGATTGTTTTGTGATTTCTATTCAAGGTCAACAACCGTGAAGCCCATTATCGCCCCCGGTCTGCTGGCTTAAAATATTGAAATTGCATGACATGCAGTAGCGTTTGAAGATCATTTTTACTAATAATTAACGGCTCAGGTCAATAAGAACCCTGAAAATTAGCGGCTGAAACTATGATCCTCTGTATTTAGACCGGTATTCATCCCGATCAATACCTTTCCTGGCCGAACTCAAAGTTAATACCCAGAGCCAGAGATCCAAGAAATGACCATTGAAGAATTTCAACAGGAACTGTCACAGATCGTCACCCAGTTCCAGAGAGCCGATTACGATGCGAGACATCTGCTCCTGGATCTTTCTGAAAAGATTCAGAAACTTGAGGAGCAGATCCCCGAGTCCGTGCCCGCAAATCTGAAATCTGAGTGGAAATCGATCTGCAGCGAGGTAGACGCAGTTCAGCCTGCCTTTAAAAGCCATCGTAAAACTTCGATTCTTTTCGACCGGCAGGGAATGGGACTTCCAGGAGTTCAAACTGCAAAAGCACTGATCACTCGCATCGTCGCGCTCTCAAAACTGATCCATCGACTGAATACGTAGATTCAGTTTCGAACCTAGATCAGACCACAATCCGATTCAGATGGTGCAATAACAGCTCTTTCTGTTGAGCGATTTCGATCCGGTCTTCCGATTTACAGGCTTCTTCCAGATGAGAAGAAAGCTCCGAGAGTTCATTAAATCCATAGCCGGCACCTGCCCCCTTGAGCTGATGCGCCAGCATTTGAAGTTGATCGATCTGGTCAGAAGAAACGGTCTGACTCAAAAACTGCTTCTTTTCCTCGATCCCATCGACGAACAATTCGATCAGTTCCAGAAAATCTTCATCATCACAAAATGCCGATCGAACCGGGGTGTTTTCTAAGGCATCTAACATACTAAGGTACTCCAATCCAACTCAGGGTCCTAAAATGATCATATTTCAATTACTTGATTTGCGTTTCAGAACTTCACTTCAGCGGGCGACAGCACCAGTTCTAACTTGCTACTTATACTATTAATAGTTTGGGGGATTTCTCGTGCTTTAAAAAAGGTTCATTTATCCAATTTACCTGTGAAGTAATTCCGGCAGGAGAAATGAATGTACTGATTAAGCCAGATTTGCCGATACGTGATCTATCAAAACTAACGTAATCCACAGGATTTACAGAACACTCCACAGTAAACACAAGAACACGTACCCAGCGTCTGATATTGACTCAATCCGGGTTCTTGTCTTATACCCCTTCGGTGATTTTCAATATTCTCGACAGAGGGGTTCGTATTGGTTCCAGAGTCGGGATTACCTGAACCAAATTTGATTCACTCCCATTTTCAGACTGATACCAGTTTGAGCTAAATCCTTGAATTCATTTTCTTTAGATCTAGATTAACATATCCCTGCCATGCGATTGTTACAGCGCTACGTTCTCTTCGAATTACTGCGCGTTTTCACACTCATGATTACAGTACTGACTGTCCTGCTGGTATTTGTTGGCGCGTTCCAACAGGCAACCAGCCAGGGTCTGGGTGTGATTCTGGTTTTAAAGATCCTGCCGTTCATCGTTCCCAGCATGCTCCCCTTTACGATTCCTGCGACCCTCCTGCTCACAGTCTGCGTGGTTTATGGTCGCATCGCAGGAGATCAGGAAATCACTGCCGCCAAGGCTGCGGGGATCAATGTGCTCTCACTCCTCTGGCCTTCTTTTATTCTGGGAGGCTTCCTGAGTCTTGGCTCGCTGATATTGAGTGACCAGATCATTCCCTGGGCAGAAAAAAATATCGAGAACACCATCGCCTGCGAACTTGAAACCATCTTCCTGGAAAAACTGCGTTCACAAAACCAGATTCATGACCCGACCAGTGGAATCTCCATTACCGTCATGGGCGTGCGCGACAAAACCTTGCTCGTCCCCACATTTCGCTACTCGCCTCCCAACAAAAAACCCGTCCACCTTCAAGCGGAAGAAGCAACCCTGGAATTTGATCTCACCAACCAGCAGGTCATCCTGCACATTTCCAAGGGGCATATCGACTTCCCGGGAAAACCGCGTTTCTTTGTCGAAAAAGATACATTTCCGTTCCCGCTTCCCAGTCAGACCACGATGGCCAAACCAAGGCACATGAGTGTGAAGTCCATCAAATCCGAGCTCGAAGAGCTCGAAGAGAAGAAAAACGAATTCGAATTTCAGCGTGACATCGAAGTTGCCATGCTGTTGGCGCTGGGAGATTTTGAGCACTTTCAGTCACCAGAAGTCAACACGGATCTCCCCCAGAATCAGCTCCAGGAAAAACGCCAGAACAAACTCAAGACGGCTCTCTCCAGCCGTTTCGCTTTAAGCTGCAGCTGCTTCTTCTTTGTACTGGTGGGCTGCCCCTTCTCCATTGCCCAGGCACGCCGACAGTTCCTCACCAGCTTCTTTCTGGTGTTCCTGCCGATTCTGCTTTTTTATTACCCCATCGTTCTGCTGGCAATCAACCTCGCCAAGCTGGGCAAAATTGAACCAACCTGGTCGCTCTGGGTCGGCAATGCAGGACTGCTGATCATCGCCATTCACATGTTGCGAAAAGTGCTGCGAAACTAAGAACCGGTCGAGTCGGCACTTTGCTTCTGGCGATCCCAGTCTGAGAAAAAGGTCGTCAGGCGTCGCGTTTCTCCAAAGATATACAACGCCGCCGAGATATGTCCCGCATCCAGCCAGA
>JAGQQP010000144.1 GCA_020426085.1 Planctomycetaceae bacterium
TTCCGTCGGTGCCGTCGTTCGAAATTTTCACCCAGCCTGATTTGCCTTTGTCGAAACGGAAGGTTCCCAGGGTGCGGAACAGTTTGTTGTGTTCCGGGATCTGCTGCTGGTTGATACGGATCGTTTTATCTCCGTCTGCGTGGTGAATCGTCACGGGGGTGTTCGTCGATCTGCGGATGTTGTAGCAGTGGGAGAGCCGGACTTCGTAGCGACCGGGCTGAGGCAGATCGGGGGTGAAGATGACCGCTTTCTCCCCCTTCCCTTTTTTCTGATCGTGCAGATAGCCGAGTCCTACATAGGGGGGCGTGTGCGTGGAATATTGCCAGACGCCGATGAGCTTTGCCTGGGTTTCGTCGACAACGATGCCTTTCAGTTTTGCAGGATCGGGCACAATGAAGGGGACGAGTTCGGGCTTATCGACTTCGCCGGGAGCGTGAGTGTTGGCGACCGCATCGGGGTGGGGTTTGAGTTTCGGATCTGCTGCGCCAACGGGAAGGTTTTTCATCAACAATAAGAACAGCAGTACTGTTACTGAAGTCGGTTTCATGATTCCTGCTTTCTCCCGATGGCCTGGACGACAGCACCGACGCCGGTATGATTAGAACCTTCGATGATTTCGCGTTCCAGTTCTTCCAGATGGCTGAATACCACTCCGGGAACTTCTTCGAGCAGTAGCGATTTTGACATCATCGATTCTACATCAGGAGGACCGCCCGTGCCATACTTTAACTGCTGCGGTGTGTAGGCTTCCAGTAGAAAGACGCCCCCCGCTTTCAGAGCTGTGGCGATTTTGCCGTGTATCCGTTTCCGGATCTCCTGAGGAACATGACAGAAAATGGAAACAATGCCATCCCACTGATTTTCGCCAGGTTCGAACGTTGCCAGATCGGCGTGGACAATTTCGATGGAGGTCTGCTGTTTCTCAGCCAGCCGCAGTGCTTTCTGTAAGCCGACTTCAGAAGCATCAACGGCGGTCACCTGGTATCCCTGCCGGGCCAGAAAGACGGCGTTGCGTCCCTCTCCTTCCGCCAGACAGAGAATCCGCCCCTGGGGTAAGCAGTCCACATGCTCCTGCAAAAAGGTGTTGGGCTCTTCGCCATAGATATAGTGCGCAGCGCGGTATTTCTCATCCCACATTGTTTCTCTCCTGTTTTCAGACCGGGAATCCGCTGGAATCATAACACGAAACCAGTGCCGGCCCATCGGAGAAAAACCGGGGCATACTGAAAGTAAAGAAATTCAGTGCAGAAACGGATCGACGCGCAGCAAATAAATGAGTGGTCTCACCAGACAGTTCGAAAACTGACAACAGAAGCGTCAGATCTTTTCCAGCACGACACGAATCAGGCAGTCGGCATCAGGACCTGTGGTTCCGGTTTGGCTTCAGGAGTCTCTTCGGCCAGAACGGTTTCACAGAAGAACATCAGGAGCTGTTTGAAGTCTTCGTTCTTGACACTTTCGGCCAGTTCCTCAGCGCGGGCCCGTGATTTATCGACCAGGGCTTCGGCTTTGGTGAAGACGTCACAATCCTGATAGATCTTTCGCAACCGTCCGATGCGGGCCCCATCGCTGGGATGTCCCTGCAGAATGTCCTTGAGGTCGACCTTCTGCTGATCGTCAGCAGTCTGAAGTGCCAACGCTAATAACAGCGTTGGCCGCATTGCCAGGGCATCCTGACCGGAGATCAACTTGTTATTGTCATCTCCCTGCCAGTCTTTGAGGTCATTCAGAATCTGGAAACCAACGCCAATGTGCCGCGAGAAGGAGGAAATCAATGCTTCATACTCGCCAACTGAACCGGTCATACGAATGCCCGCGTAAAGGGCCGCTTCGAATGCTGGTGAAGTTTTGAGTGCATAGATCTGTAACGCGTCGAGCGGTGCCAGTTCGAAGGTCTCGCTTTCCTGCCAGGCCATCTCGGCTCCCTGCCCTTCGCAGAGTCTGATATGAGCGGCGGACATTTTCTCGATCAGGTCGGAAGCGGCTTCGGCACCGATGTCAGCCCGGGCTTCATTCAACAGGCGGTATCCGATGCCAATCAGGTAGTCACCGATGTTAATAGCCATACCGGTCCCATGCTGACGATGCAGCGTTTCACGACCGTAGCGGTACTGGTCATCGTCTTCGATGTCATCATGAATCAGCGAAGCCTTGTGGAAGACTTCGATGGCCATCGCGGCTTTCTGCACGCCCAGCGGATACGTTGTCTCTGCTGTTTCATCAGACTGTCCTCCTTTGAGGAGGGCATCATAAGCAGACAGTGTAATAAACGGACGGAACCGTTTTCCGCCATGCTTGAGCCAGTCGTAGGAAATAGCTTCGGTCTTGCCCAGTGGAGTCCGGGCGGCGGCTTCCGTTTTGGTGCGCAGTGGAGGCAGAATCTGATCGAAGTTGTCTTCAAACAGCGCATTCGCGGCCCGCATCGTGGGCAGATAGCTGCGCGTCAGCGGCTGCTCCAGTGGCTCATATTTTTCGAGGACTTCCCAGATCCAGGGTTCGTCCATTTTGGTATTTTTGCAGTCGCCTGAATGCAGGGGCACCGCATAGGATGGTACGCCGGCGATGAGGACTTTATCGATCGATTTTTCCAGCACGTTCAAACAGGCGACACCCAGGATGCCGTCTACGTAACCGCCGACGATGATTTTCAGAACGACCGGTGAACCTTCGGCGACGAGCACTTTGTAACCCAGTTGTTCGGCTCTGACTTTGTAGTCGGCAATCGAACAGGCACCGCATTTTTCACAGTCGAGACCGAACTCATCGTATTCCGCGGGACAGCCTTCAGCATGTTTCAGACAGTGTGGTAACAGCAGGAGTCGGCGTTCAAAAGGAATTGCCAGGAACTGTCGTTTCCAGAAAAAGTTCCCGATCAGAACCATCATGAATCCCAGAAACTTTTCGGGCTGATTCATCTGCTCCAGCAATTCGCGCGACCAGGCTTCCAGCGTTGATTTATTGAAGGGATTGGAACAGTCGAGTTTCTTGACGAACTTTTCTGCTTCGGCCTTCATTTCTTCGCGCAGCGCAGAGGTTTCCGGTACCGCTTTCAGATGGCTGGTACTCTGGCGTTTTCTTTTGACCGGTTTTTTGTCTTCGGAAGAGCGTACGGCAGCTTTGTTGGAGCCGGGTACAATTTTATCTTCAGAACTTTCCTGGTCTAAAGGTGCAATGGACACGGAACACTCCTCTATGGTTAATAACTCAATCGAGCGATCGTTGAAGGATTGAATTCAAATTGGTTTGGAAACAGGAGGGATCTACTTTTCCTTAACGCTCATTATAGGGTAATCCTCCTCCTCAAGCGACAATCTTAAATTGTCATCCGCAGATTTTTTCAAAACGGTTTCCGCACGATGCAGGGCGGAAACAGTAAAGATAATTGGATAAAGTTGTTCGAAATACCAGAGTTTGGCGAAGTAAAAGCCAATCGGCGTTGGTTCTGTATAGGTCCCGTTCTCAACCCGTTCCAGCAGCCAGTCGAGTCCATCAGCAACCACCGGCTCTGCAGGTTCCAACCCCAGCGCCAGTAATGTATCAACAGCAAGTGCGGTCTCTTCCACGCTGGACGGCGCACCGGTTGCCCCGCCCCAGCCTCCATCGAGATTCTGAACGGATTTCAGAAACAGGATGCCCAGTTCCGCCTGGTGGGAAGCACGTTCTTCTCCGCTGACATAGGCAGCCAGAACCCGCGCCGTCCCATAAACCGGATTTTCATCTTTCTCGACATGCTGATTGCCGAACCAGAGCGGAAGCCAGGAACCGTCAGCACGTTGAACTGTCGCCAGATACTGAAAACCGCGCCTGACAGCCCGTTCCGCTCGCAGACGTAATTCAATATCTGCAGTCAGGGGTTCTGTCTGGAGCCAGGCCTGCAGGGCGCGAATCACATGCGCCGAGATATCCGCGGCACTCTGATCGAAGGGAAGCGCGCCCCAGCCGCGACAGAACGTCGGCCAGCCCCCATTGCTGTTTTGCAGATCGAGCAGCCAGCGAACGCCATTTCGCAACGCTGTCTCAAATTCTTCCGATTGTTGCGCATCGGGTTCTTCCGGCTGAAGTTTCAATAATGCCAGGATGGCACCGGGGGTATCGTCGGCATCGGGAACACCGCCGGGCAGATCGGTCCAGGCCCAGCCTCCCGGTTCTGCCGAAGTGTAGGGATGCAGTTCTTTGTATTGCTGTTCCATCAGCCATTCGCGAATCGGTGTTTTCTCAAATTCGGAGAGAGTCCCTTCAATGGCATTCACCGAGAGTGTCGTCGTCCAGGTGGCGAGGTTGGTATCGATGGGCCAGCTACCGTCGGGTCGGACGGAGTCGAGCAGAAACTGCAGCCCTTTCTGTACGACCGGGTGATCGATCAACCCCATGCCGGCCAGACTCATGGTCACAAAACTGGTCAGTGGTGCCGCTTCGAGAAAACCGCCGTTCGAGGGTTGGATAGAGATCAGTTTTTTCAGGCTGCGTTTGACGGCCAGATTACGAATAAGTCTGGTGATCGGGTTGCGCGGCTTGCGGAAGTGATGCCTGACCTGTCCGATGGCAATCAGGGCAGGCAACGCATAGCTGACAACCGGGAGCCGGACTGTCTTATAAAATCGCGCCGGCAGACAGGAGAGTTCGAAGGGCAGCGCAGGGATCGTCTTCCATTTAACGAGACCGGCGAGAGCACAATGCGTGAGAATGGGAACTGAGAACGTTTTGTCTTTTCCGTAACGGGCAATGACCGCTTCCACTCCACCGACCCGGTCAATGTACTGCCGGGCATTGACGACACTTGAAACATATTTTTCCGTACTTTTTGTCGCGTGGAAGGCGGCATGACAGAGCATCGTCGTCGAGATATTGCTGATACTTTTGACGGTATCTCCCCAGCCGCCATCGGAATTCTGATGTTCGGCCAGCCAGCGGATCCCATTGTCGATGTACTCATTGAGAGATGAATCTGCAGCAGGTCTTCTCCGACGAATCATCTCCAGTGCCATGACGGCGGTCGCTGTCGAGAGTGCCGAAGTGGAAAGTTCTCCCGTCCAGTAGCCGGCATGAGTGCGAAAAGAGAGTAATTCCGCGCGTGATCTCTGGCAGGCTGCCTGAACTCGCTGGCAGGAGATGGTCTCGCTCATACAGGTCTCTATGATACGGGGTCAGAAGATTGTTTGGCGCTTATAAATCGAGGGCATCAAGACTGTCGATCAGATCGTCCAGTTCATCGCTGGTCTCTTTCGATATCTTTGTACGTTGGGGAATGCCAACTGTCATACCGACGGCTTCGCGACCGTCGGCGACAAGTTCAACATCTCTTTCTCTGGCAGCCATCTCGAGCGCATCGGGGGCACCAAAGAGTTTGGAAAGATCAATTTTCAAGCCGGCAACTTCACCATCGGCACCGGCAATACCCGGGGTTTTGTGTCCCGGAAAAATAATTGCATTCTCAGGACAGACACGACTGCAGGCCGGGCAGCCTTTTTTGCAGCTGTCCTGTTCTTCCACCAGAATCTGCCCCCCCTGGTCCACGCCGTAGACGCCGAACAGGCAGAAGTCGATGCACTCCATGCAGTTGGTACACAAACCGTAATCGATGACGGGGTACCAGCGACGTTTGGTCGGCTCCAGTTGTGATGCTTCTTCTTCAGCGACGGAGTTGTTTTTCTGCCCCTGCAGAATGTCCAGTGGTTTGAGATATTTTTCGATCTGAGCAGGACGCGGGCTCTGCTGGATCATGTCCATCAGTTGAAATGTCTGGACCTGTGCATCACTGGCGATACGCCTGATTTCCGCCAGGTAATCTTCCGGGTTGGAACTGACTTTCAAATCGATGGAGTAGATCTTGCGATCGGGAATCGTTTTCTGCCGTTCGGGATTTTCGAAGGGGGGCGCTTTTTCTTTCTGTGCTTCCTCTTCGTCTTCGTCGACTTCTTCTTTCAGCAGGACGATGCCTTCTTTGCCGCGGATCCCCTGACGATCCAGAATCCAGTGGTTCGCACGGGGATAGAGCCAGGAGAGAACTACCAGGTCACCCCGCAGTGCCTGCAGAAACAATGTTCCCGTGTGATCGGCGGAGAGGTCGTACAGATGGGGAACCAGAGACACTTCGACATCCGGTTCCATCAGGAGTGCTGCTGCCAGGGATTCTTCCAGCTCACGTTTGGCGGGATTTTTTCCCTGAGCCTGCGAGATCACCACTGTCAATTTTTTATCAGCCATTCCGAAAACCTTTTTCAACATGAAACTGCAGCAGCTGACTGCTGAACCGTTTTAGTTGAGTTGTCCCTTAATAATCCGCTGGGTCTGTTCCCAGCCGTCATCTAATACTTGCAGATATTCCGCCGGCGTCAACCACTGTGCCTCAGACTCCATTTCAAACAGCCAGCCTTTATCGTAGTTATCCGCCTGATTGATGGCGGAAGGGTCGTTTAACAGTTCCTCATTAAATTCCAGAATCCTGCCACTGGCGGGAACATAGAGATCGGAAAGCGCTTTCGAGCTTTCGATCTCCCCAATCTTCTGCTTCTCCTGCACATTCGTAAACGGATCGATAAACCAGTCCAGAAAATAGACATCCTGCAGCAACCGAACCGAGTAGGCAGTAAAGCCCACGCGCCAGTGGTTCTCAGTCTGCTGTAACCACAGGTGTGACTTACTATAAACACGGTCCTGGGGAATTCGGGCTTCGAAATTCCCCATCATAAAGACTAGATCGTCAGGCATGATTCAATTTGCTGGGGGTCAGTTTGCTCTAAACCCAAGGTGAAACGGGAGTTCGTCCCGAGATTCAGATAAGGCAGGAATTTTCGCAATATACACTATTTAAATAGTAGAAACAGTTTATTGACGGGATGCAAGCAGGATTCCACAATGAATAATGGGATCAAATAATTTTCTGTCTCGCCCCCCGCAGACTCAGCACTGAACAGCAGTTAGGATGGTTCCTTTTCAGGGAAAATCGCTCTACTGAAGAGACTTCCAAAGCCACTCTCTATCATAGGCAGATGACTCCACTTTTCCCTGCTGGAATCATGACTTTCCGACACTTCCTCGCAAACAATTCCCTTAAAGAAGATAAACTGGTATAGATATAGTACCTACCTCTTCTTTCATATCAGTACATTTCATCAATCATCCGACGCGGTCTTTTTCAGAAAACAAATAGAAATTCACTTATTTTATAGATCATATTCAACATATTTTGTTTGACAGCCAAGAATTCAGTTGTACCATATTGTACGTACCTTTTCACATCAATCTCGATTCAGGGATACTTTAAGTTGTTATCTGCCAGTGAATTACTTGAGACAACGGCATTGACGGACGACCACGATTCAAACTCATCCCGGGCAAAATACGAACGTATTCAGGATCATCTCAAGAAGCAGATTCTTGAAGGAACCCTGCCTCCCGGAACGGCACTGCCGTCTGAACAACAGCTGGCAACTCTGTTTGAGAGTGCGCGCAGTACCATCCGACAGGCGATGGGCATGCTTGAACGGGAAGGGCTGGTCTCCCGCGTCCAGGGCAAAGGAACTTTCGTGCATGAAAATGCGCGACAGAGGTTGGCAAGCGGCCTGGACATCCTGGCGCTGGTAATCCCCGAAGTCTTTTCGGGCTACTACCCGTCCCTGCAGCATAGCTTTGAAGAATCCGCCAGTCAGTCGCAGAACCAGATGCTCGTCTGCTGCACACGCAACAACATTGACAAACAGGGGAATGCGATTCTGCAACTGATTGACAATCAGGTCGGAGGCGTTGCGATCGTGCCAGCCAGCACGCCTCCCACTCCCGCTTATCAGATTCGCCAGTTACAGAAAGCGGGTATTCCCGTGGTCCTGTGCCACCGCCCGGTCGAGGGAATCATTGCGCCCCTGCTGGGACTACCGTTCCAACAGATCGGTGGACTGGCGGGCGAAGCTTTGGTCAAACAGGGACATCGACGCGTCTCTTTCTTCGCGCCCCACTGCACACAGACAACCGACCTCTACCTCGAAGGGTTCCGAAAATCGCTGGCCAATATCACTTGTGAACTGGCAGACGATCACTGCTACTTCGGTACCGACGGGGCCATTGATATGCAGGAACTGGACAGCGAAATCGAAGAGGCGCTGAAACGAATTTTAAATCAACCTGATCGGCCGACGGCCATCTTCACCAGTTTTGATTCGATGGCAGAACGCATTTATCTGCACCTGACAAGAATGGGACTGCGGATGCCGGACGACATCTCCCTGATTGGGGTAGGCGATCAGATCCGACACAGTGTGCTGCAACAGCAGATCGCATCGGTCACTGTTAACGAAACCCAACTGGGCCACCGCGCGGTGAAACTGTTAAATCAGATGCGCAGCGGCGAACTCCCGATTGAAACATCCGAAACCAGCATCATGCCTGCGGAAATTTATACAGGGATGACACTGGGACCGGTACCCGAAAATATAAAACCTCCGCACTCATGAATGCGGAAACAGAAAGCTCCGACTTTTTAATGATTATTGTAAATCCAAGATATACGAATACTGCCAGGCTTTGGTACGTCTGATTTCGCGCCACTCCCCGGGCGGGCCTGTGTAGTCACTTTAAACTGTTTGAGAGGGACCAAAGATGAAACATTCCATCTTTAAGAATCGCGGATTCACGCTCATCGAACTCCTGGTTGTGATCGCCATTATTGCGATCCTGATCGCCCTGCTGTTACCTGCTGTTCAACAGGCCCGGGAAGCCGCCCGCCGGAGCCAGTGCAAAAACAATCTGAAACAGCTGGG
>JAGQQP010000145.1 GCA_020426085.1 Planctomycetaceae bacterium
ATCACCAAAGATAAGTTCGGCTACTTCGAACTCTCACTGGAATATCGCATTTCTCCTGAAGGGAACAGCGGTCTGATGTTCCATGTCACCGAAGATGAAAAAACTCCCTGGATGACCGGACCGGAAGTTCAGATTCAGGACAACGTCGACGGACACGATCCCCAAAAGGCTGGCTGGCTGTACCAGCTCTACAAACCAGCCACTCCCAAGTGGATGATTGAAGCTGAAAAAGCAGGTAAGAAAGTCACCCCGGCAGTCGTCGATGCCACACGCCCCGCCGGCGACTGGAATCATCTGTTTCTCCGTGTCGGTCCCGATCGTTCCCAGGTCATCATGAATGGCGTCAAATACTTTCAGTTTGATAAAGGAAGTGCCGACTGGGATAAACGGGTCGCCGCCAGCAAGTTTTCCAAGTACCCTAGTTTTGGAAAACCAACCAAAGGACATATCTGCCTGCAGGACCATAACGACCTGGTCTCTTTCCGTAATATCAAAATCCGCGAAATTCCCGCCGACGGTTCTGTGCAGGATCCCAGTGATGGTGAACTGGCCCTCAAAGGAGTACCCGCATTTCCCAATCTTGAATGGGAAGGCTGGGAACCAGTCAATGAAGAGACAGGAAAAGTCGTCCCCCTGCGTCCCATGGCGATTACACACGCCAATGACGGCAGCGGTCGTATCTTTGTCAGCACACAGCGCGGCATGATTCACATCATCGATAAAAAATCGCCTGAGAAAACCAAACTCTTTCTGGATCTCCGCGACAAAGTAGCTCCCTGGAATAAAAACAACGAAGAAGGACTGTTAGGGCTGACTTTCCATCCCGACTATAAACAGAATGGTCAGTTTTTCGTGTATTATTCCGCTGAGGGCACTCCCCGCAAATCCAAAATTTCCCGCTTCACCGTTTCGAAAGACGATCCCAATAAAGCCGATCCTCAAAGTGAAACAACAATCATGGAGATTGATCAGCCCTACGGGAACCATAATGGCGGCTGTATTGAATTTGGTCCGGATGGTTACCTGTATATCGGACTCGGAGATGGCGGTTCCGGAAATGACCCGCTGGGCAATGGTCAAAACCTCGAGACATTACTCGGTTCCATTTTACGCATCGACGTCAATAACACCTCTGATGGCAAGAACTATGCGATTCCCGCTGACAACCCGTTCGTGGACCGCGCAAATGCCAAACCCGAAATCTATGCGTACGGACTGAGAAATGTCTGGCGCTTGAGTTTCGATCCCAAAACCAAAACGCTCTACGCCGGCGAAGTCGGACAGGACCTCTGGGAAGAAGTCAACATCATCAAAAAAGGCGGCAACTACGGCTGGAGTGTCCGTGAAGGGACACACAACTTCGGCAACCGTCCTGATACCGCGAAAGAAAAACCCATCGATCCCATCTGGGAATACGATCACGGCGTCGGCCGTTCCATCACCGGCGGCATCGTTTATCGCGGTAAACGATTGCCCGAACTGGACGGATTTTATGTTTATGCAGACTTCGTCTCCGGTAAAATCTGGGCACTCGAATACGATGAAAAAACAGGCGAAGTGACTAAGAATCTTCGTCTGGCTGCCAGCACCGTCCCCGTCATGTCCTTCGGCACCGACGAAGATGGCGAACTGTATTACACTGTCCAGACCGTTAAAGGGGGCGAAGGTATCTTCCGCTTTGAGAAGAAGTAAACGGTAAAAACAGGAAATCTTTGAAATGAGCCAGATCTCAAATACCATGGAGATCTGGCTCTTTCTTTTTTAGACATCCTGGAGGCATCCCATGGAAACGAAAGTCAAACATCGCATCTACTTCCAGTGGAAACTGGGAATCATGTTGATTGGGCTGGGCCTGGTATCGTTCCTGATAAATGAATTTGCGGCCTGATGGCTGGATTCCTGAGCATGGTATTGATCACTTAATCTGCAATCGGAGCATTCAAATGCCAATTGGAGTTAAATGCCTGTTCACAGCAGCGGTCGTTCTAGTCGGCATCTTGATTTATTTTATCGATCCCGATGCAGACAATGCTGGTCCCGACTGGCTCTGGAGTGGTGGCAAAAAGGACCCCTTCAGAAACCTGATCTGTCGTGAGGATGGCACTCTCAGAAAACAGACAAAGCTTAGTATCTATCTCTGGTTCGAACTCGTGTTAATTATTATGTGGTTGGATTTCTGATCACCAGCAAGAACGAACCACATTGATCTACAGGGGCTCTCCATTGATGATCTTCGGTCCAAAGTAACCTGGAGACACGACAGAGAACGGGATGCAGCCTGACAAAGACTGCAGGGCCAGAAACCCTGAGTTATTTACTGACACATCCCCCGTTTGTCTTGTATTTTCCTGAATTTTCATGGACTGTTCATTTTTCTACGATATGATAAATCCTTAGTAAACAGTCGAGCACTCGTCTTGCACTGCCATCTTAACTGAGGAACTGGAACGCACCTCTTTCCAGTATCGCATCTCTCATTCAAGTAGACTCGGTTCCCATGGCCAGCGAGCAGCTAAAGAAAACCTGGAGACAGGTTAAGCACTCATTTCTTTTGGAGTATGCACGATGGTGGACACAGATCAGAATCCTGAATCAACGGAACCAGCTTCCCAGCAGGTAGAGACAGTCGGTAAAAAGAAACGATCCCCCATTGAAAGAACGATCGTCTGGGGTCTGATTTCTGTTGCCTTGATAGTAGTACTTCTCGAAGCAAATGCCCGGTACGGATACTCAAACACCCTGGAAAGCCTGCAGAGTCGTCTCAGTCAGGCTGACAACAACAAAGGGCAAGAACTAAATCTCAATGAAGCAAAAGGTCTGATAAAAGGTTTTCCGTATGGCGACGAACGTCTGACGAATAATGGAAAGCAGTTACAATATCGCTGGTTCAGTGTGTTTCGCTCATTCGCGATTCAACTTTCAACCGGAGTCGATGATGTCGTTCTCTCCCTCGAAACTGATGTAGAACCTTTCAGCGAAAAACAAACAGATCCCGTAGCACAAAAGCCGTTCGTCCAGAGGCAGGTTCTTCCCGAAAAAGGACTCAGCCAGGAGTATGAAAACATCCCCGTCCTGGCAGACAGTCAGTTCGACTCACACGCTTTCGGATTGAATGGAAATCTCGCAGAAGAAATTATCCGACAGGCAGTCTACATCAGTGGCAGAGATGAACTGCAGCTGGTCACGCGTGACGCCTCGTTACGTGGCGAAGTTCGTTTGATTGAAAATCCGGATACTTTTCCAGTCAAGCTGAGAAGCCGCATCGCTTATAGCGGTAAAGTAGACATCGAACTGGAACGTCCCTTCAAAGATAAACCAACCGCCTTCTGGGAATCGGAGACGATTGAACTCACACGTGAATCCCCGCTGGAATCTCTGGTTGTAAAAATGGAAGCCCTGTCCCGCACCGGTTTCGTGGATTTTATGAAGGCAGCCGGGTATACAGGAAAAGCACCAGAGTGGAAAGCAAATTCCACGATTCCAGAAAAGACACTGCAGCAATTAAACGAATGGAATTTAATCTCGCAATACACTGTCATTCAAGACATGCACGCTGCGATCAGGGAGGAAGGTGAAACTCCCGAGCGACTCTCGGTTCTGATCCGGGCTTATGCCAATCTCGGAAGTCTCACTGAAATCTACTGGAGCACGGCACATAAAGTCTTCAAGGCACGTGCACTCTTATATGCTGAGCGTTTGAATTTTCGAACCAACGCTTCCGCCTGGGCGCTGGCCCATCGCGCTTATGCCCGCGCATTGACAGGGCTGCATGGTACGGCATTAACAGACATCGAAGCGATCCGCTCTGCTGTCAATGTGAGTAATGCAAATCAGCAGGCTCCACCGGAATGGACCGGCTTGATCGAAGCCTATTGCGCTTATCAGCCGGAAGTTCTGGAGTCAGCTGTTAAAATGGATGAGTCGAAACCACTGGCTCTCTACCTGCGCATGCTGCAGGCAGACCCGAAGGGCGATGAAAAACAGATGCTGGCTCATACGGAGGAACTTCTGAAGCGAGACCCCCAATGTTGCCGGGCAATGGATCGACTCTGCGAAGTCAATGCTCTGGGTATCCAGAGAATGGTCACGGAAGAGCGTCTGGATCAACTCTGGCAACCATTGTATCAGAATCTGCAGAATGCAAATCTCTCACATTCAGAAAAAGTTATCGTCCAAAGCATGATGTCCAGTTCCGGTAGTTTACTCGGTGAAGAACAGGCTCGAATCAAAATCATTGCTACACTCAAGTCTTCCCCCTCCACTGACTTTGAACCATCTAAAACTACACTGGGGCAATTACTGCAGGAGGTCACATTTCTCCATGTTCACCGCAAACTGCAAGTATACGCGGGCAGTCTGGCAATGAATGCAGATGAAATGATTCAGCGGTATCTACCCCTGGTCCAGGGACACCCTTACGAGTCATATATCGCGGCATACACTTCGGATCAGATGGAAGCCAGAGCAGCATATAAAAAACTACTGGATTCCTACAATCCGCGCGAACTGGAAATCATCTCAACTCCACTGGTTGCCAACTGCTATTATAAATTTAATCCGGAATCCTATAACAGGTTATGTTTTGAACTCGATAAAAACATCGATTACATCTACCACGATCTGCAGCTGCAGGTACGCTGGTTGACCAGTTTAAATACGCCGAACGACGACGAACGTCTCGCCTCTGCCGCCAGAACCCTGATGAGGGTCAGCCCCCATATGCCTGAAACGGTGGCACTGAACCTCAAAATCAATAAAGAATACGCAAAAGAACATGCAGCCGAACTGCAGGATAAATATGATAAAAATGCACTCGTCTTAACCGCTTTGGCTAATTATTATTACGCTGAAAAAAATGACACAAAAACAGAAGAAATTCTGAAACTTCGGATTGCGCTTGCGCCCGACTCTAAATCCTATACATTCCTGGCTAATCTCTATTACGATCGTGGCGAAACTGAGAAATGGAAACCAACCATTGAAAAAGCTCTCGCCCTTCCCTCTTACGGGCTCGAAATACCGCGTATTCACTATCAGCTGGCAAATTACCATATGCAGAAAGGAGAATGGGAAGAAGCGAAACCACATGCAGTCCAGGCTGCCGCTTCTTATTCTGGCTGGGGCCTGTCCTGTGCCGCAAGCTGCTATGAGGGACTGGGGGACCTCGAGCAGTCTGAGGCTTTTGTGAAAGCCTGTTCCCGTCGATATGAGTCCAGTGTCACAGACTGGTACTTCTGGTGTGTTCGCAATAATACCGGTGATCTAGAATCTGCACGTCGTCTTGCCGAACAGCATCTTCTGGCAAATACGGAGAACAGTAATCTCACACAAAGAATGCAACTTGGTGTTTATCAAATCATACAGGGATCAAATTCGCAGGCATTTGATACTTTTTTGTCTGCATTCAAAAAATTCAACAATTCCTACTGTGGGCTGCATGCAGCTTTACTCGCTGACGACCTGGAACGGTATGACCAGCGCGATGAAATACTCAGCCAGGTCGCAGAACAGTTTAGCAACTACTTCGGAGAAGCCGATCTCGCGAACAACTTCCAACGAATCCTGAAGGATCCGGATTCAGTGAGTTGGAATCCCATTCTGTTCCAGTCTGAAGTGGCGCAGTTAACGAAAGGCAATCCCACAAACTTTTATTACTTCGTCGGAAAATTCCTCGAACAGCGAAAGAAAGCAGGTCTGTCAGAATATTATCTTCGTCTGGCAGCGACATCTCCCATGACGGTGAAATATAACTGCGCTCTGGCATCGCACCATCTCTATTCACAAAACAAACAGACAGGTACACGTACCAAAACTGAATTCGATGCTCCATACAGTCCGGCAATTGAACTGGTCCATCAGGCAATGAAACAGAAAGAGAGAGAGAAACCGGACGAAGCGATCAAGTCACTTGACGAAGCATTGAAGTTAAAACCAGATCTCGTGATTGCATTAATTAATAAAGCCCTGCTCCACGAATCACAGCGAAATTATCCGGCCGCCATCGCAGACTATAAAAAAGCGATTGAAATTGAACCCGATTACTGGCTGCCGTTTAACAATCTGGCTTTTTTACTGGCTGGTTGCGAACAGGATGAAATTCGAGATGGCGCACAGGCCCTCGAATATGCACAACAGTCTTTTGACCTGCTCCCGACAAAATATTGGGTCAGCTATGCTGCGTTAGCAGCTTCCTATGCCGAAACGGGACAGTTTGAAGAAGCAGCGAATATGCAGCGTGAGGCCTCAAATCACGCCCCGGAATCGCAAAAAGTCGAAGCCAATCGCAGATTGAGCCTGTTCAGAGCAGGCACCCCCTATCGACGAACGCCTGAGAAGGATTAACAATAGCTCGTCAGTCAGATTTGATACGAGTCGTTTTCAGCGACTTCCTCTTCCGGAGGATCGTTCCGGGGATCCAGGGGTCCGCCGTACCAGATATTGATGCCCCCAATTCCAGCTGCCGTAAACAGCAGCAGCAGATAACCGAGGTAATGGGCCGGAAATCCGTCGATCAGCCAGCCTCGAAATCCGGAGACGATAAACGAGACAGAGATAACAAATGTGAAGAACAGCGCAAACCTTCGATATCGAATACGTTTGCGTCTATTTTTCTCAGGCTCCGTTTCCCGTTCAATCGCTTCTTCAAGTTCCGCCCTGACTTCCGATTTCTGCTGATACCAGAGCAGCCCCAGTACAATTGGGTAACCCACGACACAAAACAATAACGCCAGTCCCGTGTCTTCAGGCCCTTCTCCGGCGAGCAGCGCATAAGAAAACAGTACAATGCCACCACCAAACAGCAGATGTGCCTCAATGGCAGGCCATGATCTCAGAAACCGACCAAACGACTGTGGGTCCATCTCCTTCATGTCTTCTCACCTCGTACCCCGCACCAGAGACTTCTAGAGTGCATCAAATTTAACGATAGTGTCTTTTAATCTAAGATACTTGGTCCACATGGACCTGGAAACGCTATCGAAAAAACGGGACACAGTTAAAGCACGAAATAATCTCGTAGACGGCATCTGTCTGTACAACCCGTTGGAACTCCCGCTATTCAGGGTCCTCATACTCCACGTCCGAAATGACGGTTCCATCGGGAAGATCTTTCACCTGCTCATGAATCTGTCCCTGAATACTGATGTAGTCACTGACATCAGATGCCTCGTAATTATCCAGCTCGTCATTTCCCCCCAGAACCAGCGGTTGCTGATGACAGTAAACCTGACTGGCTTCCAGTTCGATTCCCGCATTCCTTAGTTCCACAACCCGCGCAGGAAAGAAATGATCGGTCACGAATTCGGCATCGGAAAGTAACTCCTCAAAAGCAGCACTGTCCTCGGCAACCATTCTGATGTGTCCCTCAATGACATCCACAAAATAGATGGCCCCCGTATCTCCCTCCGCAAAGACATCACCGAGGGCCGTCAACAATACGGGAGACATTGGTTCCGGCATCGCCCAGTTCCAGTCCTGAAGTAACGCATCAATATCAACACCCTCAGGATTGATTGTCAGATCGTTCAAAGTAATTTCCATCGTCTTCCTCACAGCGCGAGTGATAGTAATAGAGCAATTCCTGAAAGCAGAATATTGATGTAATCGGGTCACGTTAACAGGATATTTTTGAGAGTGCAAATTACTTTTTTCGTTTCCTGTCGATTCAACACATCTATTTTACCCAACATGATATCTGATTGACATTTCAGAAAGGGACATCCAGACGTTTTACGGGTACTTTGAGAAAATGAACCCCATTCCGGTTCATGAAAACCGTTCCCACCGATTTCTCGTCGATCTGGATTGTCCGCGCTGAATAATAGCGGGCCGCTACAGGTGTTTCCGGTAAGAGCACAACAGTTCGACTCGCGTCCCACGTCTGACCGTCATCGGTCGACAGATTGTAACTGAGTCCCACATTCTTCTGTCCCCTGCCCCACGTTACCAGCACGCGTCCGTCTGAGAGCGTCGTCAGGTAGCGGCCTTCCGCATTGTCCCGCTGATCCGGAATCGCCGGAAAGCCTTTCACCAGTGACCAGTTCTGACCGGAATTAGTCGAACGCAGCAAAACCGGTCCCATCGCCAGCAGTGATCCGTTCGCCGTTCGTACAATCTGCTGGAACTCATGTTGAACTCCGTCTGGTCCTGCCAGCGGAAATTCTTCGAGCGTACCAGTCTCCGGATCATACAACCGTGGTATTCCTGTCCGCAGTGGTAACAGCCAGCGTCTCCCCTTCCAGGGCAGCACATTATGCCGCACCGCTCCCAGATGTCTGCCGTCTACCGGACCAATCAGACGCTGTTCACTCCAGCTGCGCCCCAGATCGCTACTGACAGAATAGAGCAAAGCTCGCTCATAATAGCCGTCCTTAGCCTTATCGTCGGCAATATAATTCCAGGTAACCAGAATGCGTCCGTCCGGTAAGGTATCAACGGTCCCCGGGTAGACTTCATACTTTTTTACTTCGCGAATGACAGCAGGTCGTTTTGCTGAGGTTTCGATTGCCGTTGGTGTAGACCAGGTTCCTCCCTGATCGTCCGACCGCGAACACATCAGGACATTCGCCCCTTTATATACGACAATCAACGTACCCTCCTGAGCACGGCAGATTGAAGGATGAATGTGCCCCTGGATTCGCTCCGCCAGAATCGATACCGGCTTGTCTTCAGCAGCAGGTACCTGCTGAATGAAAAGAAACAATATCGGCAGAATCAACCGGAACGAAACCA
>JAGQQP010000146.1 GCA_020426085.1 Planctomycetaceae bacterium
CATCACCAGATACGAAGCAGGTCCCAGGAAAAGTCCGTACAGAATGGAATCTTCCTTCAGGTTAGGGATCAAAATAAACAGAGGGAAGGCCAGGATAAACGGTAGCAGACACCAGACAAGAATACTTCCCAAAGCGGTCAGAATGGCCTTGGTCTGTGACTTGATTTTCATTCCAATCCAGCAGAACAGGTAGACCAGCATCGGTAGATAAATTCCCAGGGTCAGCAAAGAACCGACTAAATACGGAAGCCACTGCGATTCATATTCTCTTCCCCGACCCATTTGGGCATATTCCCATTTCCACCAGCCTTCAAACAGGATAATTGTTAACAGTGGAACCATTAAAACCCGGCATAACCGTTTGACGCCAGCAATCTTCTGGTCCAGTAATTCACTTCCCGATATGGGGGTCGTCAGTAAAACGTCAAGCGTTTCGTGAGACCGCTCACCAGCGATCAGACTGGTGGCTGAGACAGCCAGAAACAGCACTGCAATTCCCCAGATCAGCCATAGCAGTACGACCGCGCCCGGTACGACAGGCACCGGATTACTGGTTGCAATAATAATACATAAAAACAGAATCGGGACTTCCAGAAAAACAAGGATGCGAAACAGATAACGAAACGTTCCCAGGGATTTTTTCGACGTTTCGCGCCAGGCAATTGGTTTGCTTTCCGGCAGGCTGGAATTGTCGTTCACCAGCACGATTCCCCGGGTCACTCGATTATTATTGATATTGGAAAACAGACTATCCAGTTTTTTGAAAACATTCAGGAGCATGTTGTTTGAAGGTAAAAATGCGCGGCGTACCAGAAAATAATGCGCAAACATTAAAAACACAAAAGTACTCAACACGATGGGGATCGTGAAGACAAAGGTTCTTAAAACTGAAGTCCATCCTGAATTCCAGGAGAATCGGTCAAACCAGTAGGGAGCAAAAAACAAAAAATTAATTCCTTCGCTTGAGCGATTTCCGCGAGGAAATAATTCACCCACATACGGTATTTGCTGCATCACATCGATAACCAGATTGATGACATCCCGGTAAAACAGTAGATTCAATTCATAAGCAATGGGAAGTCCAAACAATAGCAGAAAACCAAGCAGATAAGTTGCGATGAAAGCTGCAACTGTTGTTCGGAAATAACTGGAGCATAAAACTCCCAGAGCCGCAATCTGCAACATGGCCAGCAGCAGCAGCCAGAGGCCGTTAATAAACATCGCGGGAGAGACGCCTCCCAGTGAGTAAGCAAACGCCAGAATCGGGAGTCCCAGCATCAGAAACGACAGCATGGAAATCAATCGCCCCAGATATTTCTCCAGAATTATGGTGGAAGGACTTAACCGAGTGATCAGCAGCAACCCCAGGCTGTTCCGTTCTTTTTCCTGTGTAATCACGCCACAAGTGATGGCCGGCAGCAGAAGATAGATGGCAACAAATTGCAGATAAACCATGGCTTGAAAGATTTCGCGTCCCCGCCCCAGCATCGCAAGAGGATTGGTCATGAGCGGTGCCAGACTATCGATATAAATAAAACCTACAAATCCCAGAAACAGCAGCGCATAAATCGTGCGGATAATGTAGGTGCGACGGCGGTTGGCCATCTCGATCAACTCTTTGGAGAGCAGTGGAAGTCCGAGTTCGTGAATTTGCTGTTTCACGCCGTCTTCCCTTCCGTCAGTTTCATAAAGACCGTTTCCATATCCATGGCTTCTGCCTGAAACATGCGGATTTTGGCTCCCGTCGCTGCCAGTTTAGCATGCAAGTCTTCCACCGCCAGCTGATCTTCCTGGAGTTGAATTGCCAGTCGATCTGCCTGCACAGTGACGGATTTGACACCTTCAAATGCTTCTATTTTCTGACAAATTCCATTCATTTCACCAACGATCTGCACATGAATCACGCGGCTCAGTTCCAGTCGTTTGTAGATATGATTCAGAGATCCCTGTGTCACGAACTGACCAGCTTCAATAATACCGATGCTGGTACACAGCTGTGATAGCTCATGGAGAATGTGACTGGAAATGATGATGGTTTTTCCCATTTCCTTGAGAGCGACCAACAGTTCCCGTACTTCAATTCGGGCGCGTGGGTCAAGTCCACTGGCTGGTTCATCCAGTAACAGCAGGTCCGGATCGTGTAATAAGACGCGCGCCAGCGCCAGGCGTTGTTTCATACCGCGGGAAAGTGAGTCGACCGGTGCGTCGATTTTTTCCGTCAGATCGGTCAGTTCCAGTACATCGTTGACTATCGCCTTTCTGCGATTACGGTTGATACGATAAGCGGCGGCAAAAAAATGCAGGTATTCCCGGGCAGTCAGATCTTCATAAACGCCAAAAAAGTCCGGCATGTAGCCGATCATTTCTCTGATCAGATGCGGTGCTTTTTTGACTGAGATTCCGTTAATCTTGACTGCATCGCATTCATATTCCCGTTGCAACGTTGCCAGGACCTTAATCGTAGAAGATTTTCCAGCTCCGTTCGGACCTATGAAACCAAAGACTTCTCCTTTTGGTATGGAAAAAGAAATACCTTTGACGGCCTCATAGTTTCCATAACGGACCCAGAGATTTTTGACTTCCACCATTGCAGGTTGCGTGCTCATAGAATTTGAAACGTTCTAACTGGAGAATGGGTATTGATCTTAAGTGTCTGCCACGATGAATTGACGATAAATGGTATCCTGCTTGTTTCCTGGAACATAAACGATCACCAGCCATTGACGGGGATCGGTCGAGTCCAGAATACTCAAGTCTTCAAAATTAGTTCCGCCTGCAGGAGACGTTTGCGAGACGATCTGAAAGAGGCCCTGTTGCTGCCGGACACACAGGTCATCCATAAAACAGACTTGTTCCCGGGATTGAACCTGATACTGGGTATGAGGCCGGTGGATCATTTTTAATAATGCCGTGCTCCCTGGGGTATTCAGGCGGTTTGTAGATATTACTTCATTCATAAAAAGAAGAAATCGCTTCGGTTTTCCTTTGGTCGTTCCTTTATAAAGCAACAGAACGGCATCTTCGCCGAATGCCTCTCTCACTCGGTTTTTGAGTTCCTCACGATTCGCTTCCGAATTCAGTTGATCCACAGTGATTGCGGACCAGTTGAATTCAGTTGGTTGTTTTTGCGGGTAATTATTGACAATCCGGTTCAACTGAGGCGTCCATTGCGGCATATTTTGATAGACCGAGTACTGTGTCGGAATGGATCCCTTGTAGAAGGGGGCCCCTACCAGTGCCGAAGTGGTATTCTGCGGAGAGTTATAACTATTGAAACCCCTGCCCAGTTCCGATTGTTTGAGCGGACTGAACAGCCCCGACTTGATACTGGATTCAATGGTCTGGTAGGAACCTGTAAAGAGCAGCTCAATTTCATTCTCTCTGACTGGCATTCCATTATTGTCCAGATCGACAATCGACAGCGTTTTACGCTCGTGAGAAGCTTGCATAAAGTAATCGGAGATGACAAAAGCAAATAAGGCAACGCAAATTGAAATCACAGGAAAAGTAATCCAGGTGAACCGTCGTATCTTAAAGTATCCCAGCAGATAATACTCACCAGGTCCAATCATCAGCACATATCCCAGCAAAATGATTCCGATCACCCAGGTAGGGACAATCTGTAATTCCGCCGGCATAAGATCACTGATTAACATGCCTCCCGTATAAATGGGCCGATGTGTCATACTGAGCACTTCTGAAATGGCATACGCGCTATAGCTGCGATAGTTTTCCTGTTTTTCCCGCTCGAAGTATTCCTGAATCAGCTTTTTATCATCCCAGTGATGCTCTTGATCATAAAATTCTTTTTGCGACTGTCTCAGTTTCCATAAAAAAAACGGAATCTGCGCCCGTTCATCAGAAGTGAGTGAATCATTTTCCAGTACCTGCTGGCGCAGGATAACAGTCCGCCCCCATCCCGTACGGCTTAACAGAAGTTGATTCTCTTCGGAAAAGTCAATTTGACCTTTAGAATTCTGTAACAGGGGAGAACCGCCTTCGCTTTTCCGCAGGGAATTGAGAAATTCCAGTTGATTGCTTCCCGTTGACTCGCCGACGAGTACACACAGGCTGCCACCGGAACGGACCCACTGCAAAATGGCTTTCATGTGACGTGACTCCAATGCTTCCAGTCCTCGGGCCGTGATCACAAGAATGTCATACTGATGACAGTCAACGGGAAGCTTTGGGAAATCCTCCGGATGCAGGTGTATCGATGTGGTTTTCAGATTCAATTTCAAAGGTTGCGCAAAGAACTCACGCTGATTTGCAAAGCGTTCCGGGATCTCAAACTGGTCGATATCAAATTTTACCGGTTCTTTGGGGCTGATCGATTCAAATTTCAATTGATCCAGAAACGTTTTCAGAGCGGGCGGTATATTTCCGGTAAAAGGATCACAGACTCCCACTGCCAGCGTTCTCTGATACTGTCGACCGACTTTCAGAGTATATGGATCTTTGAAATCATAACGTGCATCTGATGTGATAAAACTGAGGCGTAATTGCACTTCGGAATAGGGGTTATCGACCTTCATCGAAGGCAGCATCATCGGGATTTCATGGAATCCCGAATGCAATGCCAGATCATGCGACTGAAATTGTCCAAACGGTTCATTTCCATCATAGGCGGTGATCAGAAAATGCCCTTCCAGCAGACCGGGAGTGGTGACCGAGCATTGCCAGACCAGTGAAAGCGGTCCATTCCCTTTAGGGAACTGTGTTAACTGATGAATATCAACTGTGAGCGGGTTCGACTGCGCGATGGCCTGGTGTGTTGTCAGAACACAGGTTAACCAGATCACATGCAGGACTTTCCAGTTCATATATTTCCAACCTGTCTTGATAAATCCTGTTTACGACATGGTTCCTGAAGGTCGTTTCTGAAAATACCACCACTCACCTAACAGCAGCAGAAACGCGATAAAGGCGAACTCCCCCCAGAGGGGCTTGTCACTGTCGATCTGCGTTTGAGTTGCTGTGATGGGCACTTCACTGAATTGAATTTCTTCCACGGAAACGAGAGAAGTCTCTAAAGGGTTTAAAAGACTTACGCTGATTTTAGCATTATCTGCACCCGCTCCGTTAACCGTATATTGGCCGGTGTGTAACGCGGGAACCCCAGTAATTCTACCATTCGGGTCACTTTCAGCGCGCAATTCATTCCCGGTCGGTGTCTGAATCTCATACTGCTTTTCCGGTTGAAACTCCAGGGGAGGCAGAACCGGAGTCGCCGGTGCCTGGGATTCGGAAATCCCGGCTTCCTGTAACGTCAGCTGAATCAGGTTCGAAACCAAAATCGGAAAACCAACGCGGTAAGGCAGCGTGGAACGATCGGTATTGAACAGAAAATAAAATTCCAGTTCGCCTTCATTCCGCTTCTGTAATAACAAGGGCCCGAGTCGTCCGTGAATGAGGACTTCGTATCCCAGTTCTTCCAGATCTTCAACGTTGGCATTCTCTGCCCAGACCGGTTGCTGTGAAATCTGCACATCGGCCAATTCGACGTGGCGTAATAATGTTGAACTGCGATTCCAGTCAACCACATCAGTCAGATTACTCTCCAGTGAAATCAGCTTTGTTAATCCTTCGGGAACAAAACCGACCCCCATTTTTACCAGCGCGGGTTTGTTGAGGTCTCTTTCCGAGCTACCGATAATCAGGTCATATTCCGGGGGAGCCGTCGGGCTCTTGTCTTGTGGATAGAGAATCAGTTCCGGATTGTCCGCCAGCGCATAACGATAACTGGCTAATTCGGGATCAATATAGACCAGTAATGATCGGGATGGCGGAATCGTGAGAAATGCACGATTATCTGAAGCCAGACTGTCTTTTGATCCTGGTTTTAAAATCGCTTCCAGTTGGGATTCTTTATCAGCTGCGATCGAAAATTCCAGTCGCTGGGAATCACCACTCCCCAAAACGATCTCTTCCTCGGCGACACTGGTTCCGTCCTGAATCAGTTCCACCTTAGCGGAACTGTCTGCCTGTTTGGAATTCTCAATCCGAATGAAGACATCCCAGTTACCTGCCTGGTTTCTGCGTGCATTGAAGGACGTGATTCCCATATTGGCCCCTGCTGCTGGGAGCAACTGAAAGTTCAGATCAAAGGGGAGCTCAAAATTCACTTCACGGGGGAAATTGCCGTCGGAGTAAAACAGGACCGTCTTGATGGGAGCGGTGCGCGACAGAGCCTGTGTCATGCGCAACGCATCTTCCAGTTGGCTGGGAACGTCATCGACGGTCAAGTCGGCGAGCGCTTTCCTCAAAACACGCTGGTTGTCAGTAAAGGCAGTTAAACGTCGGGCTGTCGAGCTGACCGCGACCAGTGAGAACTGCTGGTCAGGCAACATATTGTCAATCAGGTCAGTTACACGTTCTTTCGCCAGATCCAGTCTTGTTTTACCGGTTTCCGTATCTGTCGCAGCCATACTTGCGGAACAGTCGATTAAAATCGGCAGATATTCAGCACGTTCTGCACCGCTTTGAACATAAGGCTGCATTAATGCCAATACCAGAAACAGCAGTAATAAGATCTGTAGTAGCAGTAAGATGCTTCTCTTGAATTTCTGAAACGGTGAATTCACTCTACGATCATTGATGACCTGACTCCAGAGGGCCAGTGACGGCACACGCTGATGCGGTCGTTTTAATTTGAGGAAATAAAAGATAATCAGTGGCAGTAGCAGAAGCAGGAACCAGGCACTCTGGAGAGCATAAAAGCCAGGCCAGAAATTCATATGACCCATCCTTTCCGTCTCAACTGATCAAACAGGATGTATTCCAGATTGTCGCCGCTGTTCACCATCAGGAACTTACCAGAACGTTGACGGCACAGGGTCGCCAGATGCTCTTCCAGCATACAGCGATGTTCGTGGTATAAGCCTAACAGATCTCCAGCGGACGAAATATCGAGGGTCTGACCACTTTCACTGTCAACCAGGCGCAAATCGCCATTGATTTCCGGATTGACCTCGGAAGGCGCCAGGATCTGCACCCCAAATATTTCCAGGCCGGAACTGTAAAGCAGATTCATCGGGCGTTGCAAATCACCAAAAGATTCAAAATCCGACAGCAGAATGGCGATCCCGCGACCGCGATGCGACCTGAGCACATCGTCGACGGCACTCTCAATCGGTGAATCGCCGCCTGGTTCCAGCTGACTCAGAAAATCAAACAGTCGTTTCATACTGCCACGGCCGGTTGTCGGCAGAAACTGTTGAGGACGCCCTCCCCTGTTATGGCAGACATACGCACTTACTTTTTCAAAATTGAGCAGACCCATCACACCAAACGCAGCAGCCAGTTGTTGACAACGTAGAAATTTATCTTCGTAATCCATAGACGAAGATGCATCCAGAATTAAAACGACATGCATTTCTTCTTCATGCTGATACTGTTTCATGAAAGGACGATTCAGACGGGAGAAGATGTTCCAGTCAATATAGCGGACATCATCGCCGGGAACGTAATTACGGTAATCGGAAAATTCCGTACTCGTCCCGCCTTTGCCTGAAAGGTGCTCTCCACGACTGCGATTGGTCAATCTACGCGTGGGGTTTAAGCGCATCCGTTCCAGCATCGATAACGTTTTGTTATCAAATAAAGTCGTGAACTGAGTAAGCGGAGATCCCTGCGACACCTGTGATTATTCCTTTTCCGGTAATTCCTGGCAGATTCGTTCAACCAGATCTTTCACGCTGACATTTTCGGCCTGCCCGTCATAATTCAACAGAACGCGATGCTGTAACACTTCGTTGGCAAAATAACGTACATCCTCATAAGCCACATGTGCCCGGCCTTCACTGAGTGCTCGAACACGGGCTGCTTTAATCAATGACTGGGCGGCACGGGGACTGGCACCCCAATGCACGAATCGGCGAATGTCATCGATGGCAAAATCAGTTCCAGGATGCGTCGAAAGGACAAGACGGATTGCATAATCGCGGATTGGTTCGACAACGACGACCTTATCCAGAACACTTCGCAGTTCCATGATCTGCTCGCTGTTCAGCAGCTTCTTCAGTTCGATTGGCTGCTTCAGAATCGTCTGCTGCACGATGGTATTCAGTTCGCTCCGGTTAGGAAACGGAACATTAATCTTGAACATGAAACGATCCAGCTGTGCTTCGGGAAGAGGGTAGGTTCCTTCCTGTTCAATCGGGTTTTGGGTTGCCATCACGAAAAATGGCTGATCAAGTCGGAAGTGAGTGCCACCTGCCGTCACTGTACCTTCCTGCATCGTTTCCAGCAGCGCCGATTGCGTTTTAGGGGAGGCACGGTTGATTTCGTCGGCTAACAGTAATTGCGTGAAGATTGGACCTTTGCGAAATTCAAAACGATAGGTACCCGTTTCGTCGGTACTCATGATATTCGTTCCGATGATGTCTGCCGGCATCAGATCGGGAGTGAACTGAATACGCTGGAAGTGCAAGTCCAGAACACGTGACAGGGCTTTGACTAACTCCGTCTTCCCCAAACCGGGTACCCCTTCCAGTAGTACATTTCCGCCGCAAAACAAGGCATAGAGAGTTGATTCCACCACGCGTTCCTGTCCGACAATCATCCGCGCGATTTCGGATCGGGCTTCATTGAAAACCTTTTGGAAATGGTCGGCTTCCGCCTGCAGAACAATGGGTTCCTCGGTGGTTTCTGGCTGATTCATCTTCATATCTCCACGATGTTAAACGGTCTTATTTATCTTTATCTTCGTC
>JAGQQP010000147.1 GCA_020426085.1 Planctomycetaceae bacterium
GTGAGATCAATAATTCTTCGACCACCTGCTGCTGGCCGATAATCACCCGGTTCACTTCCTGCAGGAGTCGCTGATAGGCCTGATGTAATTGTTCCACCGATTCCAGATCGGAAGTTTCCATCTTAGGGTCGCTGCTCACAATGATGCCAGTTTCTGATTCAAAGAAAAGAATGAAGCCCGCCGGTGTCGACTCCTACTATTGTGACGGGCGTACCCGGGTAGATGCAAGGCTGCTGGCAGGAGTTCTCAGCTGTCAGCACCTTTTGCCCCCCAGGGAGCGATTTGCGTAAGGCCTTTACCCGACTTCAGTTCAGCGTAACAGTCTGGCATATCAAAGACAGTCAATACGTTCGGCACCAGTGTAGAAAGGGGCCAATCGTAATGCTCGGTTTCAGCAATGTCGCTGAAGGAGGTCAGTGCATTCTTTAATGTCACCTGTTTCACATGTGGTGAGAACAGGGCAGCAAACGTCGCTGGCAGTGCGCCCCAGCCGCGCCCGATCAGATGGATATCGGTATGCCCGTTGGCTGCCATCCAGTCGAGAACCCTGAGGACGTCAAATGTCTTCTGCCCGACATACGGGTCATCCAGCATGACGGAATGGGCTGCATAAAAGTAATCACTGCCGTACGGCGTAAAGAAAGAATTCGGGTTAGTTGTGTCCGGCATCGATTCTCCCACGCCGCGCACATCACAGGTATATAAAATGCGTTTTTTGTCCTCACTGGCAGTTTTCAGCAGAGGTTCTTCCCGCAGTTCTGCATCGGAAGAGACATGGGAGATATACAGTGTGGCCTGTTTGCCGGCGTCTTGAGGCGGACGGGAATAAAGTTTCTCGTCAGACACACGGTACACGATAGCCTGAATGCCCGGTTCTGTTTCCACCGCATAAGCGATCGTATTTTTCAGCGGATAGTTTTTGCCGCCCCGGTTTCTGAGAATCCGATAATCGGGTGTCCCTTCGATATTTTTTAAACGCAATGTTTCCGCCACTGCCGACTGCAGGGCAGCACCCGACAGTGGCTTGCGCTGCGCCGCGAGTGACTTTGACAGTTCTGCCGTATAAACGTGAATGGGTTTAGAACCGATGTCTGCGACGGAACCTTTCGGGGTACACCAGAGAGTTTCATCTTTCTCGATGACCAGCTTTGGTTCTTTTGATTCACTGGAAACGCCGGTCGCCTGGTTAAACCATTCATACATGGCTTCGCGATTTTCCTGCGAGTAACCATGATAGGTAGGGCCTACGAACATCGAAACATTGTCTTCGTGACCCAGTAGTTTGTAGAGTCGCTTCAGCCGCAGATACGCTTCCCGCGCGCCCCGCACATCGAAATAGTCTCGTTCTTTACTGAGAATGCGAACCGGTTTCGGTGCCTGTGCCGCCAGGAAGTCGGCGTGATCCAGTTCCAGCGCCAGCGCTTTGGGTGGACACTGTTCTGTATCCGCGGGGAGTTCATTCTCCATGTTGCGACGGAAGGTGGTGACGAAACAACTGGGAGCTGCCATCGCCCAGCGTGGCTCCACACCACATAGCCAGGTGGTCATGGTGCCGCCTCCCGAATTGCCTGTAACACCGACCTGGTCCGGATCGACTTCTTTACGGGTCAGTAGATAATCGAGCGCACGAACCCCGTCCCAGGCGCGCCACATTGCCAGATTTTCACCGACCAGAAACTGCTGGTTGCCGCCATGCAGATGTTCGCGTACTCCGACACCCACTGTGGATTTAAGATCATCGCCGCTGTACTGGACCCGTTCCCCCTGACCGATGGGATCGTAAATTAAAACGACGTATCCCTTGCGCGCGAGCCCTTGTGAGAATGATTGATATGCGGTCTCTGCTTTCCCGTTATGCGAATGGCCGCAGGTCCCCACGACGCCAGGCACGGGTTTGGTGATCCCTTTGGGAACGTACAGATTCGCCGTGACCAGAAATCCGGGACGGCTTTCGAAGATCACATTTTCAATTGTATAAGTATCACGATCGGTCGTTTTCGTGATCCGTGCATTGAGCGGCGTGCGCTCGGGTTCCGGGCCGAACGATTCACGAATGCGTTTCTGTACGGAGGCGACATAGGCTTCCGCGTCTGCTTTGGTTTTTAACGCGTCGAGACGCTGAATCGTTTTGGCTTCCTGTTCCCGAACGCGATCAACAAAATATTCCTGCACCATCCGCGGGAAGCGGTTTAAGTTTTCTATCTTCTGGTCGGCAGGAGCCGCCACCAGTTCCTGAAGTACCAGATGATCTAAGAGACTGAGACCAGCCAGGCTCATGCCTCCTGACTGTAGAAAAGACCGTCGTGTGAGAGAGGCGAACTGGTCGATCGACTGATTGGGGCCCGTCATGCAGTATTATCCTGATGAATTGAAATTTTATGATGACATCGAAATGAAGGGGCATTCGCATTGTCAGCCACTGAAAGGACTGAACACACAGACAAAGCTCCTGAATTTCATAAATGATTGCTACCAGAAGTGATTGTTATCAAAATTTGGTTTTCTTTACAATTGGCTTCTCTATAATGAAACTCAGTCAGAGAATTGTACAGAAATATTTTCTCTGTTTTTATATAATTCCATATCCCCTCGAAACCCGTTAGACTGTCAGTTGAAATCAATGTAGGAATCCTGTATTTCTGAACGTTGATACCCCGACTGTGCTCACCGTTGTATCAACATCAAAGCTCATCAGAAAATGGATCTTTAATGGAAGTCAGCTCCCAGCAAGAAACCGCCAGCCTGGTCAAGACACTGCATGACAATATCTCCAGCGTCCTCATTGGTAAACCGGATGTTGTACAACTGGCGATTGTGACTCTGCTGGCGGAAGGCCATATACTGATTGAAGATGCACCCGGCGTGGGTAAGACATCACTCGCGAAAGCAATTGCCAAAAGTCTCGACTGTAACTACACACGAGTGCAGTTCACTCCGGATATGCTCCCCTCTGATATTCTGGGCTCAAATGTCTTTCTGCCGAGTCTGGGTGAGTTCGAATTCCGTAAAGGCCCGATCTTCTCCAATATATTGCTGGCAGACGAAATCAACCGGACGCCTCCCCGTACCCAGAGTGCGCTGCTGGAAGCGATGAATGAAGGCCAGGTCAGTGTGGAAGGCCAGACGATTACCCTGCAGCCTCCGTTCTTCGTCCTGGCGACGCAAAACCCTTACGAATTCGAAGGCACCTATCCCCTGCCGGAAAACCAGCTCGACCGCTTCATGATGTGTATTGATATCGGTTATCCCGATCGGGCCATTGAACGTGAAGTACTGATTCAGCATCGCAATGGTGAGCCGGTGGAAACTCTGCAATCCGTCCTGTCGGTGAAACAACTGCGTGAAATGCAACAGGCAGTGCGAAATGTCCGGGTCGATGATTCCCTCACGGACTATATATTGGAAATCGTAGATACAACCCGCAACCACCCCGAATTGACATTGGGCGTGAGTACCCGCGGAGCCATTACGTTTTCGCATGCGGTTCAGGGAAAAGCATTTACTGAAGGGCGAGATTACGTCATCCCCGATGACATCAAACAGTTGGCAGTACCGGTGTTAGCACATCGCGTGATTACCCGGTCCCTGGTGCGTGAAAGCCAGAGAAGCCGTGCCACGGAGATTATTCGCCAGATTCTTCAACAGATCCCGGTCCCGGCTTGAACCGGTCATCTGGCTGCAGCCATTGCTGCAGTGATGTGCTGAATTTCTATTCTTATGCTATTATTAAATAGTCGACTGGACGGGTATCGGATAAGATAATGTTACCCACCGCCGGATCAGCCAATCAACTGCTGGCTGGCGTAGACTGAATCGTAAATCGGGTCTCGAGAGATCAGCCCGCCCCCCCGAAGGAATCATAAAATGGATTTGCATAAAAATATGAAATGGTGGATTGTTCTGCTGCTGACCATCTTATTCTTTGTTTCTAACTGGAAACCAGCGAACCTGTCTGCCAGTGAAAAGCCGGCCAACGAAGATTCGAAAACCAAAGCTACCGAATCAGCAAAGACGAAAAACAAAGCCATGTTTACCAACCGTCTTTCCAAAGAGACCAGCCCGTACCTGTTGTTGCACCAGCACAATCCTGTCGACTGGTATCCCTGGGGACCGGAAGCGTTTGAGAAAGCGAAGCAGGAAAACAAAATCATTTTTCTGTCGGTGGGGTACAGCAGCTGTTACTGGTGCCACGTGATGGAACGGCTGGTGTTTGAGAACCCCGAAATCGCGAAGTATATGAATGAGAACTTTGTGAATATCAAAGTCGATCGCGAAGAACGGCCGGATATCGACGATATCTATATGACCTCGTTAAGCGTTTACTTTCATCTGATTGGCGCGCCCGATAATGGAGGCTGGCCGCTTTCGATGTTTTTAACTCCTGATCGCGAGCCTTTTGCTGGGGGCACCTACTTCCCGCCTACCGATCAGGGAGGCCAGATGAGTTTCCCCCGCGTCCTCGCAAAAGTAAATGAACTGTGGAGCGGCGATAAAGCGAAGGTAGAGCAGAGTGCCACGATCATCGCCAAAGAAGTCGCCCGGCTGCAGAAAGAAGAAGGGGCTGGGGAAGCCATTCCGATCGAAGACAGACTGGTCAAAGCGGGTGTACGATCCATCAATGCCAGTTTTGATCCCGAGTATGGCGGGATTGACTTTTCGGAAGTCAGTCCGAATGGACCCAAGTTCCCCACGTCGTCCAAGCTGGTCTTACTGCAGTACGACATTGAATCGCCGGTCGCAGAAAGTACGTCAGCAGAATCGGCAAAGGTGCTCTACCAGACGCTCGACGCAATGGCGAATGGCGGCATCTACGATCATCTGGGGGGCGGCTTTCATCGTTACAGTACCGATCGCTACTGGCATGTGCCTCACTTCGAAAAAATGCTGTACGACAACGGCCAGCTGGCATCGCTGTATGCGAACGCTTACGGTCAGACAGGCAACGCACAATACAAGCAGGTCGCGGAAGGCATCATCGATTTTGTCTTACGCGAGCTGACCGATCCCCAGGGAGGCTTCTATTCCGCTCTGGATGCGGAAACCGACGGCGTGGAAGGCGAACATTATGCCTGGTCTCAGGAAGAACTGAAAAAGATTCTGGGAGACGGCTATCCCCTGTTCGCTGAATTTTATGGCTTGAACGAACCGGTTCGCTTTGAACACGGTTACGTACTGCATCGCGTGACAAGTCTCAAAGCACTCGCCGAAAAACAGAAGATGACTCCCGCAGAGCTGGAATCACAACTGGCGACGATGCGTGAGAAACTGCATGCGGTTCGCAATCAACGAAAGCCGCTGTTGAAAGACGACAAAATCCTGACCAGCTGGAACGGTCTGATGATCACGGGCATGGCCAATACAGGTCGCATCCTGAAACGTCCTGACTACACAGCCGCTGCCGAAAAAGCGGCACAGTTCATACTGGATCAGATGCGCGACGATCAGGGGCACCTGTATCGCAGCTATCGCGCCGGCCAGGCCCGGCTGAATGCGTATCTGGATGACTATGCCTTTCTGGTCCAGGGGCTGCTCGCGCTGTACGAAGCGACCGGTAAACAGCAGTGGCTGGATCAGGCGCAGGCATTGACTGACCTGCAGATCAAACTCTTCTGGGACCAGAAAGAACATGGTTTCTTCTTCACCACACATGATCACGAACAATTGATTGCCCGCACCAAGAATGCATACGACGCCGCGATCCCGTCCGGCAACAGTATCAGCACACGGAACCTGATTCAGTTATCACAGCTGACCGGAGATCAGAAATATCGACAGCACGCAGACCAGACGCTGCAGCTGTTTGGACGCGTGATTAAACGCTATCCGGATCGATGTGCCCAGCTGGTGCAGGCGGTGGGAGAGTTCCTGGCAACCCCCGCGGATCAGAAACAATCGACATTGATGCTTCCCGCCACAGATGCGAGTTTTGCACTAGGGACTCTGCAGCAGTTCGAAGAAAACTCAGAGCAGCTGGCCAGCGTCACACCCGGGCTGGAATTACTCGCACTCGCTGGTTTGGGTCAGGTTACTCCCAAGAAAAATCTGGTAACCGCAAAAGCCTATCTTTCCGTTGATAAGCTGCCCGCGGGGAAAACCTGTCAGGTGGCAATTGTACTCACAATCGATGAAGGCTGGCACATCAATGCGAACCCCGCCAAACCCGATTTCATGGTACCAACCACGTTCACAGTGAAATCAGCTCAACAGGTCACTCTGTCTCAAATCAAATATCCGGCCGGCCACGCATTTACTGTGGAAGGCTTCGATGAACCGCTGCAGGTTTACGAGAAACAGGCAATCATCCGGGGCACATTGACGATTCCCGCTGCAGCAGCCGGGAAAGCAGAGCAGCTGGAACTCAACGTCAAGTACCAGGCCTGTAATGATAAAACCTGCATTCGCCCGACGACAGTCGGCCTGAAAGGGAATTTCCAGATCGCCAGACCCGGAGAACCAGTAAAACAGGTGAATCAGAAATGGTTTCAGACAGATGGAAATAACTGAACTCAGCTGCTTTAAAGCAGATCCATGCGCACGCTACGATCTGCTTTCTCTCAATTCTTTTTAAGGTTCATGATGAACGACAAACACTATGCGGAACATCCACTCGTAAAAACGAAAATTATCGCAACAGTCGGTCCCGCCTCCGATTCACGGGAAATGCTGCAGAAACTGGTGATTGCGGGAGTGGATCTGTTTCGACTGAACTTCGCCCACGGCAAACATGATTGGCTGGCGGAGATTGTAAAAAATATTCACGAGATCTCAGAGGAACTGGAAAAGCCCATCGGCATTTTAGGCGACCTCTCTGGTCCCAAGATCCGACTGGGTGTGCTGCCCGGTGATGAAATCGCGTGTCGACAGGACATGCGATTCCGTTTTATTCAGGGAATGGAAACTGACAATCCCCAGGAATTGACGTGCACTTACGAATCGCTGATCAGCGACCTGCGCATAGGTGATCCTGTTCTGCTGGCGGACGGCATGGTGGCAATGCGGGTCGTCGAGAAATCTCTGGATGATGAATACGTCGAATGTGTGGTGGAACGGGAAGGTATCATCCGCAGCAAACAGGGAGTCAATCTGCCCGGCGTACAGTTGAGTACGCCTTGCCTGACAACGAAGGATCTGAAAGACCTGGCCTGGGCCGTCGAGCATGGTCTGGATTACATTGGCCTTAGTTTTGTGCGCTCCGCTGACGATATCACTCAGCTGAAAAATGAGATTGAAAAGCTGAATCCGGTCGACGCGCCCCATATCGTCGCCAAGATTGAAAAAATCGAAGCGGTTAGTGATATCGAACAGATTCTGAAGCTGACCGATGCCGTTATGGTAGCCCGTGGCGATCTCGGCGTCGAAGTCGATATCGAACGCGTGCCCGTCATCCAGAAACGGATCATTCATCTCTGCAATCAATATCGGGTCCCTGTGATCACAGCGACGCAGATGCTGGACAGCATGCAGTTCAACACATTCCCGACCCGGGCCGAAGCCAGCGATGTGGCCAATGCGGTGCTGGACGGCAGTGATGCTGTCATGCTTTCGGGTGAAACTGCGGTTGGCGTGAGTCCACTGGCAGCGGTCGAGATGATGAGCCGCATCGTGCGAGAGGCGGCTCGAATCCTGTCTTCCAATCTGCATTCCGAAGATACGACCAGCAATCGTCGCCTGTATGCCCGCGAAGTGACGGAAGCTGTCACAATGGGCGCAGGGATCACCGCGGAAAAACTGGACGCCGATCTGATGGTGACCTGCACGCATGAAGGCAAAACCGCGATGGCGTTATCAAAACAGAGGCGAACCGTCCCGACCGTCGCGCTGACCGATCGACCGGCAACGGCGCGACGAATGACTTTGTACTGGGGCGTCACTTCGCTGTTGACCGATGTGGTCGAAAAGTCGCCTTCCAAAATCCTGAAGTACATCGCCAGTTACGGCAAAAAACATGGGTTCCTGTCAACCGGAAGCCAGATCGTCCTGATCTCCGGAACCGACTGGACCGCGCAGGGACACGACATGCTCCTCGTCCACGAAGTGAAATAAATTAATCCATTCTCCCTTGAGGTAATTATGACTATCACACGCAGCCTGCTCGCGTTTGTCCTCAGTTTCAGTTTTGTATCGCAGCAGGCTTTCTGTGACGACTGGCCTCAATGGGGAGGTCCAGAACACGATCTGGTCTGGCGGGAAACCGGAATCGTCAAAACCCTGCCCACGACCGGCGTGCTGCCTCGCGTCTGGTCGACGCGTATCGGAGAAGGTTACGCAGGACCAGCGGTAGCAGAAGTCGATTCGCGCTGGTGTGTGTTTGTAACCGATCGCATTTTCAAACAGCGCGTCAGTTTTGAACGCGTGTTATGTCTCGATGCAGATTCCGGGAAAATCATCTGGAAATATGAGTATCCCGTCGAATACTCGGTCAGCTATCCCGCCGGCCCCCGTTCAACACCGGTGATTCACGATGGTCGAGTTTATACGGTCGGTGCGCAGGGACATCTGCTCTGCCTGGATGCGAAAAAGGGAAACGTGCTCTGGGGCAAGAATTTTGTGACCGAGTATGGCACACAACTCCCCACCTGGGGGATGGTCGCTTCACCCCTGGTGGACGGAGACCAGCTGATTACCCTGGTGGGAGGTCAGCAGAATTCACTCGTGGTCAGTTTTGACAGAAAGACCGGCAAAGAACTGTGGCGTTCA
>JAGQQP010000148.1 GCA_020426085.1 Planctomycetaceae bacterium
GGGAGTGCTTCGCGATGAAATATTCTACGAGTTCCGGAATGTCGTCAACGCGTTCGCGTAACGCCGGGATATGGATTTTCATGCCGTCCAGGCGGTAGAACAGATCTTCTTCGAATTCCCCTGACTTGACCATCTCGGCCAGGTCCTGGGTGGTTGAAGCGATCAGTCGCACATCAACTTTAACAGGCTCGGCACTCCCCAGCGGAAGAATCTCGCCGTATTCAATCGCCCGCAGCAGTTTGCCCTGCGTTCCCAGGGGGAGCTGTGAGATTTCATCCAGATACACGGTTCCGCCATCGGCATTTTTAAAGACGCCAATCTGTTCGGCTGAAGGGTACTGCAGAGAACTGTTGGCCGAACCAAACAGCTGTGACTCGAGGAGTTCAATCGGACGCATGCCGCAGTTGACCGCCAGGAAGCGTTGTTCGCGGTTCGGACCATTCGAGTGAATCGAGCGGGCGAACAGCTCTTTTCCCGTCCCCGATTCACCCGACAGCAGCACATTGGAATTCGTCGCGGCAATTTTTCGAATCGTGCTCTGCAGTTTCTGCAGCGCCTTACTGCTGCCGACCACTTCTTCAATCCCCGGACTGCGGGCCAGTTCCCTTCTTAAGATCTGGTTCTCGTAGAAAATTTTCTGGTACTCGAACAGGCGATTCAGTTTGTGCGACAGATCGTCAAAAATGACCGGCTTGACCAGGTAGTCGAAGGCACCCGCTTTGAAAGCGGAGATCGTATTTTCGACAGTCGCGTAAGCTGTGATGATCAAAACGAAAATACTTGGCTTGATATTCTGCAGGCGGCGCAGGAGTTCGATACCGTCCCCGTCGGGCAGCTGCACATCACAGATTGCGACGTTGAAATCCCGATCGCGGGCCAGTTCCAGCGCTCTGGCTACCGTGGAAGCCTGCATGGTTTCATAGCCTTCACTGGTGAGAAATTCTGCCAGCGAAGTCCGAATGACTTCTTCATCTTCGACAATCAGCACGGATCGATTGAGTTGCACGTTGGAGTTCGTCCTGTTCTTCATTCAAATTAGGTCGTTACAAATTTAATTTCTTTTGCCGGTCCGGGGGGGATATCTGCTGATCCCTGTAACTCCTCACAATTGAGGGAGACCACGAACCGGGCACCGTCTTTTACCGTATCATCAATTTCAATGGTACCGGAATTGGAGTCTTCCAGAATATTTCTGCAGACAAACAGTCCCAGCCCCGTTCCTTTTGCCTTGGTGGTGAAATAGGGTTGAAACAGCCGGTCTTTATCTTCTTCGCGGATGCCTTCTCCGCTGTCATGCACTGAAATAATAATCTGACCTCCGCGGGCTTCGGTGGTAATCTCGATCGATTGCCCTTCTTCCGTCGCATCCATGGCATTCAGGATCAGATTCAGAAACACCTGCACGAGCTGATCGCGCACCACCTGCACCACGGGCAGATCCTCCGCAAAGCGGGTGATGATATTTTTTCCCTTTTTCCGTTTGTAATACTTCGAAATGTTCAAAGATTCGGTAATCAGGTCATTGATCTGGCAGCGGTTTCGTTCGGTCGTCGCCGGGCGACTGAAGTCAATCAGCTCGCGGAGAATCCGCTGAATCCGACGCAGTTGCGCGTCGACTTCATCGAGCCGCTTGTTCGTGTATTCATCATTGTTGTGGCGGTTGAGCAGTTGTACGAGCGAGCTGATTCCCGCCAGCGGGTTTCCTACTTCGTGCGCGATTCCCGCTGCCAGCAGTCCGAAAGCGGCATGTTTTTCCTGCTGAACCAGCAGCGCCTGCGATTCCTGCAGGTCGCGGGTTCGGCGGGCAATGCGATCCTCCAGCAGTTCCTGGTTCTGCTTCAACTGTGAGTTGGCCTGTGAGAGTTCCATACTGGTACGTTTCACCAGTTGGGAAAAGGCGATACTCGCCCACGCAACCCAGCCCATCCAGACAATCATCAACAACAGCTGCGAGACCCAGTCGGACGGACGGTTGGAAAATAACAGCGTTGAATAACTGATCAGGTGCAGGCACAGTGTCAGATAGGCGATCTGCGGCGCGTGCCGGATGGAACAGACAATCAGCGAGAGGAGATAATAAAACCGGAAAGGACTGTTCAAGCCGGCGTCGTAGTGACAGAGCAGGCCGATGAACAATGCCTCCATGACTGAAATGATCAGCGGGTATTCACCCAGAAAGACACGACCGCGAAAGCTGAAGTAGGTATCAGCCAGAGCATAGATAGCGCCTAATGTCAGAATCCAGTTCAACTGGGGAACCTGAATCGCCGAACTGTTGCCACCGAAATTAACCAGCACGTAGCCGACGCACAAACCGAACCAGCGAATCCGCAGCGTAATTTCTTCCGCTGGCAGTTCCCAGGTAAACGCGTCATGGTGGATACGGTGAGTCGCAGAGTAAGCAGGGACTTCCTCTGGACGATTCTGTAGCGCGTCGCCCGGTTCGCTCTGGTTCTCCACGTTCAATGGGTCATTCATAGTAGAAATGGAAATTCTGTATCGTGCTGCTGATTCGCTGCAAAGTAAGATTCTGACAGACGATCTGTTTTGTCCGGCAAACAGAATGTATGGTTCAAATGTGGTGGCCCGACTCAAAGGCATCACGTAAACGAAGCTATACTATCACGAAACTGAAATTGATCTGCAATTACACATTCGCTATTTTGAGCCAGAAGTCGGCGAATTTTACTGTACAAACAGGTAAAACCAGAACCTTGCACAACTCAAACTCACAGACACTCCGAGCCCGGTTCATAAAAACAATCTTATTCTGAATTTATGCAGGCAAAGCGATTTGGGAAAAGGGGCGGCGAATTCAGGGAATCACCTTAACTCACGAGATCAGTTCCATTTATTTTCAGCGTCGATAACGTATAGAATGCTACCAGACATTGTAGACATTCAGCAGGATTTAAGATCCGAATAGATTGGGAATTTATGAAAATCGTCGTAGCGAGCTCCGAAGCGATTCCATTTGCCAAGACAGGTGGACTGGCCGATGTGGCCTCTGCCTTGTCGAAAGCACTGGCTGCAGAAGGGCATGAAGTCAGCCTGTTTTTGCCCTTTTATCCCCAGTCAACGGCGAAACGCGGGATTTCCCCCGACGATTTTACACCCTGTTCCGAAAAAGTGATGATCCCCGTTGGCAGCAAGCAGGTGGAAGCCGGTCTGCTGAAGGCTTCGTTTCCCGATTCGAAAGTGAACGTCTACCTGATCGATCAGCCACGCTATTTTGATCGACCGGAACTCTATCATGAAAATGGTCGGGATTACCAGGACAACTGCGAACGGTTCATCTTTTTCAGCCGCGCGGTGATGGAGTTCACGGCACAGCTCAATCTGCAGCCGAACATCATTCACTCCAATGACTGGCAGACCGGACTGATTCCGGCACTGTTGAAAATTGAATATCAGCATCGGCCCGGATTTGAAAAAACAGCCGCCGTTTATACGATTCATAACATGGCCTTCCAGGGGCAGTACTGGCACTGGGACATGCTGCTGACTGGTATCGACTGGAAATACTTCAATCGGCATCAGATGGAATATTTCGGGCAGTTGAATCTGCTGAAGACCGGGATTGTCTTCTCGGATATGATCACGACCGTCAGCCCCACGTACGCGAAAGAGATTCGCACCGAACGCTTTGGCTACGGACTGAATGGCGTGCTCGAATCCCACGCCGAACGACTGGTCGGTATCCTCAATGGCGTCGATACCAGCGAGTGGAACCCCGAGACCGATCCGCATCTGGCCGCGCATTATTCCGTAAAGACCCTCTCCGACGGCAAAGCGAAGTGCAAAGCAGCATTACAGGAGCGCATGGGATTGCCTCTGAAGCCGGATACTCCGCTGCTGGGCGCCATCTCTCGAATGACCGATCAGAAAGGTTTCTCCCTGATTCTGGACGCCGCCGAAAATCTGCTGGCTACGGACGTGCAGATGGTCTTTCTGGGAACCGGCGACCCGCGACTGGAAAGGGACTTCTCTGAACTCGCGAAACGCTTCCCGGATAAGGTCGCGACTTTTATCGGCTTTGATGAAGGGCTCGCACATCAGATCGAAGCAGGTCTGGATATCTTTCTAATGCCCAGTCAGTTTGAGCCTTGTGGCCTGAATCAGATGTATAGCCTGCTGTATGGGACGGTCCCCATCGTCCATGAAGTCGGTGGGCTGGCCGATTCCGTCGTTGATGCGCACGCTGAGAATCTGGAGAACGGGACTGCCAACGGATTTTCATTCTGGCACTTTGACGCGACCGTCCTCTATCGGCAAATGCGACGCGCCATCGATGCGTACTACGACAAACCATTCTGGAATCAGCTGATTCAGAACGGCATGACAAAAGACTGGTCCTGGAAACAGAGCGCTCAAAATTATCTGTCCGTTTATCAGCGGGCCAGCAGTTATCGAAATAAAAACAGTGAGTCAGTATCCGCCACACATTGAGAATCAGGTAGTCTAACTAATCTTCTATTCCATACTGATGACGGGAATCGATGTCAGAGATCAGAACCGACCCTCTTACCGGCTTTACGACCATCTTCGCGCCGGAACGTGCCCGGCGGCCCATCAAAATATCTGAAAATGCCAGTCAGTATGTCTCCACGCAGGAGCAGATCGACTCCGATCCGTTTGCGGAAGGAAAAGAATCCGAGACCACGCCGGAACTGTTTGCCATCCGACCGCCGGATACCAGAGCCAACCAGCCCGGCTGGAAGCTGAGAGTGGTTGCCAATAAATATCCCGCGCTGACGCCGGTTTCCGATTCAGAAGAATACGGCGTGCATGAGGTCATTGTGGAATGTCCCCAGTTTGAGACGCATGTTTCGCGGCTCGACCCGATGCAGTTTCAATACATGTTTCAGGCGTATCGACAGCGGGTTGCCGCCCATCGTGATGACCACCGCATCAACTATGCGCTCATCTTCAAAAATCAGGGAATCCTGGGAGGCGCCTCACTGGGGCACGTGCACTCACAGCTCCTTGCCAGTCATCTCGTCCCTCAGGCACTCCAGCAGGAAGTGCAGCAGGCCCGGGAGTATCAACGCGCGCATGGCTGCTCTCTCTTCCAGACAATAACGCAAGACTCAGCTGATGGATTTTCCGGTCGAGTCATGTCCACAGACTGTTTCGACATCATCTGTCCCTATGCCAGTCGGTTTCCTTTTGAAACCTGGGTCATCCCCCGTTCCCTGCAAACACACTTCGACCACTCCAGCGATCAGGAACTTGACGATCTGGCCGGCATCACGCGTCGACTGTTATGCAGTCTGGAAACACTACTCGGACGCCACGACCTCAATTATGTGATCCAGACGCCCCCCTATGATACCAGTGACCAGGACGGCTACACCTGGAGTCTGCGGATCTATCCACGTCTGGCGCATCTGGCGGGATTTGAACTCGCCTCCAATGCGTTCATCAATCCGGTTTATCCCGAGCACGCCATCGAGCAGCTCAAACAGCAGTTGAGTTCCTGAACGTATTATACCCTCTTCAAACTCGCTCTGCTGCAGATCGTGTTGCAGGGAAATCACTCGGGAAAATAGAGAGTTGAGTTTCGCGTTAGGAATTGTTGCAGTTAGCCAGACTGGTGAAATCTTACCTGCTTTAACAATTGACCTTCCTCCAGCGGTATTTCGAGATCGTTCGTGTCGATTTTAAGGGGACTTGGATTTTATTATCCTGAAAAGTCCTCTATGATTAGAAAAAGATTGGCTTTAAGATAAGCCAGAATCGTTTCAAGTCCTGCCGGTGCAGCGCTTAACGCAGGGAGCGAGGCGACCCGCCACGTATTTGATACCGTTCAGTTTTACAGCGTAATCGAAAGTTCTGTGTATCACACGGATGAAAGGATGCGGCCCATGGGCTGTCGACTTCGGCTTGTTTTAGTCATTCACAACCATCAGCCCGTTGGGAATTTTGAAGGCGTTTTTGAAGAATCCTATCAAAACAGCTATCAACCATTTCTCGACGTTTTATCAGAATACCCTGATATCCCTTTTTCTCTGCATACCTCAGGCAGCCTGATGGAGTGGCTGGTCGAAGCGCATCCGGAGTACATTGATCGGGTTCGTGGACTGGCAGATTCCGGGCAGGTCGAAATCCTGGGCGGACCCTTTTACGAACCGATTCTGGCAGGGATTCCCCGTTGTGACCGCATCGGACAGATTACCGCTTATTCCGACTATCTGAAAAAACTGTTTGGAACTCCCGTCCGCGGAATGTGGGTTCCCGAACGTGTCTGGGAACAGTCGTTTGTCTCTGATCTGGTCGATGCCGGCATGGAATTCACCCTGCTGGACGACTCCCATTTCAGTGCGGCCGGCGTTCGCGCAGATAAAATGCACGGCTACTACCTTTCGGAGGACGAAGGCCGCCTGCTCAAGATTTTCCCGGACAATGAAACACTCCGTTACCAGATTCCCTTTACCGATCCCGTAGAGACAATTCACTACCTCAAACAGATTGCCGACCATCATCCGCATTCGGTTGTCGTCTTCGGTGATGACGGCGAAAAGTTCGGCGCCTGGCCGGGCACCTTTGATCATGTTTACCGGGATGGCTGGCTGAAGAAATTCCTCGACCTCCTGCGTCAGAACAGTGACTGGTTGAAAGTGACCACCCTTTCGGAGTCGGTCGATTCCGTATCCCCGCTGGGAAGCTGCTATCTGCCTGATGCCAGCTACCGCGAAATGAATGAGTGGGCGCTCTCTTCCGAACGACAGCTGGAGCTGGCACAACTGAAAGAACATTTTGCAGACGTCGAAGGCTTCGATCGTCTGAAACCTTATCTGCGTGGCGGGTTCTGGCGGAACTTCCGTGTTAAATATTCCGAACTCAACGAAATGTATACCCGGATGTTACATGTCAGTAACCGATTGCAGAGCCTGGAAGAGACCGGCGTTGAAGCAGAAGATCTGCCCGCATTACATGAAGCCCGTACCGAGCTGTACCGCGCACAGTGTAACTGTCCCTACTGGCATGGTGCCTTCGGAGGCCTGTATCTGCCTCACTTGCGGAATGCAATCTACAAACATCTGATCTCAGCCGACACGCTGCTGGAGAAAATAACACACCGCGATGCCAACTGGCTCGCCGTAGAAGTGGGTGATTTCAATCTGGATGCCCGGAAAGAAATCAGGATGGCCAGCAATCGACTGGTCTGTTATCTCGCACCGGCGCAAGGCGGTCATCTGTATGAACTGGATGTGAGAGGCGCGAAACACAATCTGCTCGCGACCCTCGATCGGCGGCCCGAACCGTATCACGATATCATCCGCCAGGCAGCCATGGAACAGAATCAGGGGGCGAAGGATGGAGAGGACATTGGCAAAATCCATAATGCCATCCGTTTCAAACAGCCCGGTCTCGAGAAAAAATTACAGTACGATCATACTCCCCGCAAATCGCTGGTAGATCATTTCTTCCAGCCCGGCGTCGATCTGGATACGGTCATTCAGGGGGGCGGAGAAGTGGGTGATTTCGTGCAGGGGGTTTACCTCAGCTCGCTCAGACGAACTGACGAGGACTGCGAAGTACGTATGACTCGAAAAGGGTATGTGGGTCCTTACGAAATCGAACTCACAAAAACCGTTTCCCTGGCGAAGAATGCTTCAGGCTCTCTGGAAATCCATTACGAACTCTCCAACCTGCCAGCGGATGTTCCGCTGAATTTTGGCGTTGAGTTCAACTTTGCCGGGATGGCTGCAGGTGCCAGTGACCGCTATTACTACAATCATCTGGGTAAACAGCTGGGACAGCTGGAATCAAAGCTCGATCTGGAAAAAACCGATCGCATCGGTCTGGTGGATGAATGGCTGGGGCTGGACGCGGCTCTGGATCTTTCCTCACCGGCCAGTATCTGGACATTCCCGATTGAAACCATCAGTCAGTCCGAAGGGGGCTACGAACTGGTACATCAGAGTTCTGTCGTGATTCCTCACTGGGAGTTCGTCGCAGATGAACAGGGCCGCTGGTCTGTTACCATCACACTTTCGATGGACACCTCGGCAGCCCAGGCCAAAGCCCTCAGTGAAGCAGCTGCTTCCGGAGCATAAGCCTGGACTGAGAGGGTCCCCTGGTAAAGTTCAGAGAAAGCGTTCTCAGGAAAAGAGTTCGTTGACGACTTTTCCGCCATCGACGATTTTCATCGGGCGGCCCAGCGGACTCATGTTTTCTTTGCGGGGTTCGACCTGTAACGACTTGCAGATCGAACAGAACAGGTCAGTGACTTCGACCGGGCGATCCTGGACGGCGGAACCGTCTTTGGTCGAAGACCCAATCACCTGTCCCCCTTTCACGCCACCCCCGGCCAGCGCGGCTGAGAAGACGCGCGGATAATGGTCGCGACCGGCGCGGGCATTGATCTTCGGCGTTCTGCCGAATTCACCCATCCAGACCACCAGGGTCTTATCCAGCATGCCCCGCTGTTTCAGGTCCGAAATCAAAGCCGCCATCCCGGCATCCACTTCCTGGGCACGTGGTGACAGCGTTTCTGAGATATCGGCGTGATTATCCCAGCCGTTAGAACGGACTTCGATGAAGGTCGAACCCGCTTCCACCAGTCGCCGCGCCAGCAGACAACCTTTTCCGAAGTTGTTTTCGCCGTATTCGCGGCGCAATTCCGCCGGTTCCTGGCTCAGATCAAACACTTTGGTCTGAGGACTTAAAACCAGCGAAGAGGCTTT
>JAGQQP010000149.1 GCA_020426085.1 Planctomycetaceae bacterium
CTGATTGAAAGTGAACTCTTCGGTCACGTGCGTGGTGCTTTCACCAGTGCCCATGCCGATAAAGATGGTAAGTTCCTCGCTGCAGGTCGAGGCACGATTCTGCTGGACGAAATCGATGTGCTCGGTCCCGAACAGCAGGTCAAACTGTTACGCGTGATTGAGACCGGAGAATTCGAACCGATAGGCTCGAACAAAACTCACGTCAATCAGGCTCGCCTGGTCGTTGCCAGTAACATGGACCTACAGCCTCTCGTCGAGCAGGGTAAGTTCCGCCCCGACTTATACTATCGCTTGAACATGTTGAAATTCGACGTGCTCCCGCTGCGACGGCGCAAGTCGGATATCATCGTACTGGCGAATGACTTTGTTCATCAGATGTCGATCAAACATAAGATTCCCGTCGATCGCATTGACGAAGGGTTTATGGAAGCATTGCACACCTATCCGTGGCCCGGAAATGTTCGGGAACTGGAAAACGTCATCCGCCGTTCGGTCATCTACTGCCGCGAAGGAGTCTTACGCAAAGAGAACCTGCCGGCCCATATCCTGATGGGAATGGTGGGCCCGACCAATGATCCGTCCGTCGTATTGAATCATCAGCAGAATGATTCAGAACGTCTGGGAGATCAGGTAGCCGTCACCGAGAAAGAACTGATCGAACAGGCTCTGTTCAAAAACAATTACAGCCGCACGAACACCGCCAAAACGCTGGGCATCAGTCGTGTGACCCTGTACAACAAAATGAAGAAGTACGGCATGAACACAAAAAAATGATGACACTCGATCGGGAGTGTCATCATGGAATGTGTCGATTCTGACTGGCGTGTTACTTCTTAGGACCTACAAGTTCAATCAGGTTTCCATCGGGGTCACGCAACAGAGTCAGATAGATGCCTTTCGGAAATCCTTCCGGCAATGCAATCGGGCCTTTGGCGATCGGTTCTACACCGTACGCCTTTGCTCGCGCCAATGCTGCCGTGGTGTCTTTCACATAGATGGTCAGATAGCTCACACCCAGGGAAGAGTGAATAAACGAGTTATCCACTTTCTTTGCCGGTGCATCTTTGAACTGCATCAGTTTCACATTGGTCGCAGTGCTGTCATTCTCCAGCACCAGCGGGTACACCTTGAAGGGCAGGTTATCTGACAGCCCCGAGTCTCCTCCCATCTGTGGAGTCACTTCGAAGGGCTCTCGTTCTTTGAGCCCGAGTACGTCCTTATAAAACGCCAGCGACTTGTCGATATCGCTGACAACGATTCCAAAATCAACGGTTGACTTGGCAAACTCGGCATCGGGAACAGTTTTGCTGCTGGCGGCCAGTGCCGCTAATCCACTCACAACAAATACGATGAATGTCGTGCAGATCAGCTCGCGATTCACAAAACTGGGATTTCTCATTGACGTACTCCTGAATGAAACGGGAAAAGGCACTTTTTTCATCCACAAAACAGGCCTTGTTCACATCAGGCTACTTTGATCAGATTCAGACCTCAAGCCGAGCTCATCCGATTCTCCAAAACTATTTAAAATCGTGAGTTAGTTCATTAATTGATCTTGTGAAAATGAGATCCATTAGTCTCTGAAAATTTCCCCCCGCGCTTTTTTCTTTGATCGTCGTCTGCAACATGCTATAACAGCTAAACAGGAGACCTCTGGCTTAATATACATCTACGATCAAAGGATTCGAAATGAAGTCAATTGTGTACGCCGCAATGATCTGCACCACAGTCACCGTGATTCAGGGCTTAAATCTCAGTCAGCTCAATGCGGACGAAAAACCCAAAGTCAACCGCACCCGGTTTTATATCGCCAGCCCGGAAGGGAAAGACCCGAAAGAATATTACGTCTCCGAAGACTACTATAATACCGGCTCCCCCACCTTCTCTCCCGATGGTTCGAAACTGGCACACGACTGCTGGAAATCTCAGGAAGGTGAAACATTTTCTAACGTGAAAATCATGGTCGCCAACGCGGATGGTTCTGATCCGAAAATCATCGGTGCCGGCGCCATGCCCAGTTTTTCTCCCGGCGGAAACCGGATTGTCTTCTCGCAGCCCTCCCCTTCGGGTGTCGCCATCATGAATGCCGACGGCAGCAATCGCACGTTAATTGAATCGGGAGCCTGGGGCGCGCAATGGTCGCCCGATGGGAAAAAAATCGCGTACCGCGCTTATACGTCAGGCAAAGCCAATCTCCGTATTTACGATCTGATTGAAGACACCAAATTCGATGTCTTCCCCGCAGGCGAAAGTCCCTACTCCTCCATCTCCTGGAATATGACCTGGTCACCCGACAGCCAGTGGGTCTGCTTCCTGGGACGCAACGCTGCCGACAAAATGTATGAAGTCGTTACCGTCAATGTTGCCGGCATGAAGGAAGGCTACAAAGTCCATTACCGCAGCAAAGTCTCACCCTACCAGGATATGGCCTGGCATCCACAGGGGGACATGATCGTTTTCGGCTCGGACACCAAGCCGCGGCAACTGCTCAAGTTTAATCCCGCGGAAGACAAAGCCCCAGAACCTCTGGACATCAAAGTCGACGGAAATATCAACGGCGATGTCAGCTTTACTCCGGATGGTCAGCATCTGCTGTTCAACGCACGCGACAAAGAATGAATCCTGTTCAACAGAATTTTTCCAGACAGCAGGGATGAGGGATGAACTGTTTACGCATCGTCAGTTTCCTTTTTTGCGGAGCCCTCTTATCAGTCGGACCGGGCACTGTACCGGTGACTGCCGATGAGAAAGCGGCAGCATCCCCCCGTGTCCGCTTTTATCAGGTCCCTGCAGAGGGAGGAGACGCTGAATTATTCCTGGTTCCCGGGGATTACGATACGGCTGGCTCCCCCTCCTTTTCTGCCGACGGTCAAAAACTGCTGTTCGATGGCTGGAAATCTCAGGCGGGGGAAACACAAATCCAGGCGCAGATCATCGTGGTCAACGCGGACGGCAGCGATCTGAAAGTTCTGGGGCCCGGTTGCATGCCCAGCTGGTCGCCCCGTGGAAATCGAATTGCCTTTTCTCAACATGCTCCTTATGGCGTTGCCATCATGCACGCCGACGGTACTCACCTCGAAATGATCGAGGAAGGGGGCTGGGGCGCACAATGGTCGCCCGACGGGAAAAAAATCGCCTACACTGTTCGTTCTGGAAATAGAGCCAATATCCGCGTGTACGATCTGATCGAAGGGACCAAAACCAACCTTTTATCGGAAGGAGAAAGTCCCTACTCCACGATTTACTGGAACATGGCCTGGTCCCCCGACAGCAACTGGGTCTGCTTCAAAGGCCGCAATGTGGATCAGGGGACTTACGAAATCGCGACCCTGAATGTTGCCGGCAAACAGCAGGGCTATAAAGTACATTACTCCAATAAAACCGCCCCGTACGCCGACATCGCCTGGCATCCCTCGGGAGAAAAAATCGTCTTCGCTGCTGGTTCGCAGCCACGTCAGTTAATGCAGTTCAACCCCGCGGAAGACAAACCCCCTGCTCCGATTGACATCAAAGTCAACGGCACCATCATCGGCGATGTCTGTTTCACTCCCGACGGTCAGAGCCTGCTGTTCAATGTCAGTGGGACGGAGGAGTGAACGCTTTGGGTGTATAATGCCGCGGTTCAGAAGGCGTCACCAGCAGCAGAAACCGTTTCCGACTTCCTGCCTCATCCGGAATCTGCCTCTGTAACGAGTACGGTAACAGCCGGGCGGCCTGGCCGGTCATCTGATCAGTGATATCCACCAGCAATGAATGCTCCGGGGGAATGGTTCCCCCTTTGATATTCGACAGTGGATCGACAGCCTGCTCGGGATTCACACTCAGCGAAACCTGCACATCTCCGTTGGCGTGAATGACGGGCCGCAACTGCAGATGGCACTTTGCACCAGAGGCGGTTCTGGTCGGCTCGGTGAAATCAAACTCGGCACTTTGACGATGTAAAAAAATGCTCCTGATCTCGGCAATCATCGGCTGCTGGATATTGATCAAACCGGGCGTATAAACAGTCTCCCGGATCAGATCTCTCTGCGCGTTGTTGACAATCACCCCCTGTGTCAGATCTGTTTTTTCCAGCCGTTTTACCAGTTCTTTGGCAGTTTCTGCTTCAGAGGCGTTCCAGCGATCATACCACCGCTGCAGATCATCGACCGTAAAAAAGCGAACTCCTACCGTCAGCATCTGATTCTGCTCTTTCCGCAACTGTTCCAGAAAGTCACTCACCTGATCGTGAGTCGCCTGCCTGGCACGAATGATCAGAGACTGCATCTGTGGATATGCTCTGATCGTACATCCGGAACTCTGCGGTTCGTCCCACAGTTCGGGAGACACGGTCTGCTCAATCAGTTGAATCAACGGATCAAAGCGGGGACTTGGGTTCGCTTCCGCCTCTACCGGCTTGAGTGACAGGTCGCGGCGAATGTTGACCCGCCGGGGCAGCGGCGTCACCAGGTCCGAGACCGGATAAGAGACCGTCTTTAAAGTATTCTTTTCCCGCTTCAGGTCTGCATTCACAACGGCGTTCACGCTGGTACTGCTGCTGACCTGCTGCAGCTTTGCCTGGCTGACCTGACGCGAAGTCCCCTTCCCGACTTCCAGCAGCGCGAACATCACCTCCGGGTTCTCGCTCTGTGGTTTCAGCACAGCCACTTCCAGCAGAAACTTTTCGCCTGATTTCAGCAGCTGTGTCTCTTCAAACCGCCAGCTGTTGAATTCTGTCGTTGTGGCTTTCTGGTCGGAATCGGTCCCGTCTGTTTTTCCTGTTTTCGTAAACTTGTAGCGGGGAGTGGTGATCCAGTATTTCAGGTAACCCGCGTGCTCAACATCATAACTGCGCGAATACCGTACGCGCAGTCTGCCCCCCGCGGAAGCAAGTTCGGGCGGAGCGGGAACCTGCAGGGACTCACCATTCCGAACCTCGACCAACGGTTCGGTAAGGATTCGACAGCCGGGGGATGACTGAATCAACCGCTCGAATTTCTGTGCCCGTTTCTGATCCAGAACATCACAGCTTTTCCCGACATAGCTCACCACCGCAGGCGGAAGGACAGCCGCACGCGTTGTCGTCTTCTGTTCGTCCTGCAAAACTGACTGCGGTTTGAGTTCGACGGTCTTCATTGTCTTCGTCGGCAGATCGAGTTGCTCCAGTAGAGACACAGGGACGGAATAATATTTCGCCGTCAGGACATCGCCGGCTTTCAATGCCGTTTGATCAGAGCCATCGGTTTCAGCAGGCTTGATGACAATCGTACCCGTCACGCCGGCGTCACTGTTGACTCCCACACCGCGTAACGGCTGCCCCGATTCAGGCTCGTCCGCCGACAATCTCTGCGCAGTCCCTGTCAACATTCCCGCTGACAGCAGGAACAATAACATCGAGTAGCATAAATGGTTACGTCGCTGACATCCCTGTACCTGTCTCATCCTTCAATCCTTTTTAGCTGGAAGACATGCCTGCCGGAGCGGCAACCATAGCAGAATCGGTGCGGTTTACTCAATCCGGATTTGAGTCAGAGGGCCGTTGAGACACAGGAATCGGTTAAGGATCGGGCACGTGTCATTCCTGTTCTGACGACTGAGGATCTCGATATGCTGGCACTTCTGCGGACGCTGTGAGAATAGTCGGCGTGACCAGCATGAAACAGCGTTTGGGCTGTTTCTGATAAGAGAGTTCAGCCTGCTTCACGAATTGATCAAACTGGAATGAACTTCGATCTCTCGAAAGCTGATCGGTAATATCCACGAGTAACGTTTGCCCCCGGGGAATTGTCGCGCTTTCGACATGGGAAAGCGCGTCCAGAGCGTTCCTGGCGTTGATCAGATAGGAAAGTCTTATCCGCTGATCTTTCAACAGGTCCGATCGCAGTTGAAGCAGCGATTTCAACTTCTGATCAGGCACGAGTAAATCAGGCAGATTGAACTCGCAGGACTGACCATTGAATAATCTCAATTTAGCAGACATCTTGTATTCCATGTCATCCACACTGGAAGACATCTTCAGCAGCAGTTTCGTCTCAGGTGCATTCAGCAGAACTCCCTCATACAGTGTTTCCGACTTCATTTTCTGCCATAACTCGCGCGTCAGCGGAGAAGCGAACTGGTCTATTTTTTTAAGCTCGGCATTCAGATAATCAGCCGTGACAAGCTCGAGCGAGAGAACTACCTGCCGATCCTGGGCCTGCCTGAGTTTCGCCAGCAGGTCTTTGATCTGATTGTGAGTCTCCCGTCTTGCTCGAATCACCAGCGACAGTTTATCCGGAAATGGCCTGATATCGCGACCGGTCTTACGTGGATCTCCCCATGCTTCCGGTGTGACATTCTGTTTGATCAATTCAATCAGAGGTTCAAATCGAGAGAGACGTGATTTCGCAAGCGGATTCTCTTTTTTCCCCATATCACTGGGAATCGGCACTACCAGATCGGCGACCGGATAAGCAAAGGTTATCAGAGCATCTTTAAATTGGGATTCATCCAGTTGCAGCTGCCCGGTCACGCCCGCGTCGCTGTTCACCCCTTCTCCCCACATCACAGGTTTTCTCTCATCAGATCTGGCGCGGTCCACCTGGAACAATGCTAACAGGACATTGGGGGAATCCGCCTCCTGCTGCAGGCCCAGACCTTCTACCAGCAGCACCTCTCCCGGCTTCAACAGTTTCACATCTTTAAAATGCCATTCCGTGATCACAGGAAACTCAATCTCTCCTGCCAGCCCGGTTTGGGGATGAAACAGCTTCTGTTTTTTCAGGCCGGCATACTCAGAACTGGTAATCTGATAATCCAGCATGCCTCGATTTTGAATCCCTTTTCCTGTGGAAAAGGTCATGCGCAGATCCAGGCCGACATCACAATTTTTCACTGAATATGACTGGCCGGCACCGCGAAATTTGGATTCCAGTTCGTGGCGTTTTTTTGTTTCCAGTTGCACCGTCTGCCCATCGATAAATCGAACTTGCGGCGCCGACAAAGTCTGCGTTTCTGCTGAGGACTTGATCAATCGTTGCACTTCCCTGACACGCTTTTCATCAAGGATTTCGCAGATCAGGGAAGGATGACTGATTGTTTCCGGCCCGATCAATTCAGGCTGCTCTCCAGAATCTGCGTCACTGACCACAGCCGTCTTCTCAGCCTGGTAGACCTTCACCTGCCTTCGTTCCGAACTGATTTTGTCCAGCAGACCGCGGGGGACCGAGATAAATTTCGCCGTCAGAACAAAAGGCGTCATCTCTTCCCGGGACAGTTCATCCAGTGCCTGCGCTACCAGTTTGTGATAGCGTTCATCCTTTGCCCAGACAATCAGTCGTCCATTTCGGATGCAACTGCCACCATAGGACACCATATGGTATTGCTTGCGGTCGTCTATGAGGGGGATCTGGTGGGTTCCAAAATAAACGGGGACGGAAGTAGTGTATTCGGAGCTGTCATTGGCAGCGGCAAACTCTTTGAGCAGCTTGATCCGTGCATTCAGTTTTTCTGTCAGTAACGCTTCGGCCCGCATGGGCATCATGTTCTTACTGGTCTTATCCAGAAGTTCCTGAATGGGATAGCTGCGGATACAGGCAATACGGGAAATCCAGTCCCGCATATCAATTTCAGCAGACAGGTAAGATAAATCTGTTGAATACCTGCGACTGAAGCGGTTGTCACCATTCATCACCTGTTTAAGCGGGTCAAAAAACGGAAGGGCCTGGATTGCATCTACATTCTGTTCCGGCCTGTCTCGGTTCGTCTCTGCTTCTTTGATTATCTTTTTTTCTGCAACAGCATCCGCGGCATTCACCACAAACGCCGCACCCGGCAGCACCACTGCTGCCAGCGTTACAAAAATCATCCAGCACCACCACGGGGTACGCTTCTGACATCCTTGTCCGAGTCGCATAATTCGCTCCAGTCGTTTTGAAGTAATTTCCACCGGACGCACACCCGGCACTACGGGGACTGTTTTTAATGTCTGTTTCAATTCCAGAATTTCCAGCAGGCACGAGGCGTACTGCCTGGGATCGCAGTTCAGTTCCGCGAGGACTTCTTCATCGCAGCACTGTTCGATTTCGAATTTCAACCGACGGCCTGTGAACCAGACCAGTGGATGAAACCACCACACCACCGACGCCAGCAACTGCAGCAGCCCAATCCATAGATCGCCTCGGCGGATGTGAATCAGTTCGTGCGCCAGCACCGGTTCCAGTTCTGCCAGTGAGCGCCCCTCTAAAATTGCTGACGGGAGAATAATCGTCGGACGCAGCAGACCGATCACCGCCGGTCCCATGCGACTGGTGGTAATCAGCAGTTGCACACTGCGTTTCAGTTTTAAATCGACACTCAAGCGCGCTAATAATCGGTTCAACTCCGGATGCATCTCTTCTCCCGCGCTGCGCAGAATGTGCCAGCAGCGCAGGTAACGTACCAGCATGACCGTCGCGATCAAAATCCCCACGGTCATCCAGATCAGCACGCCGACCTGTTTTACGGAATAGCGAACCGGAGGCTGCGCGATCTTTTCTGTAACTACTGGTTTCACGGGGTTCACAGCCGATTCGACAGAAGCAGGAGCCTGCCGGGCTGTTTCGTTTTCATGAATCGTCACTTTGAAATCCGCGATCGCTTCCACATCGGAGAGCTTTCCCATGTCGTCTCCAATCAGCAGAGGCAGGGACTCGCTCTGCGTGAGCAATTCCGGTTCTGGTGG
>JAGQQP010000014.1 GCA_020426085.1 Planctomycetaceae bacterium
TGAATACTTTTGAGAGGTCCCGCATGCTGCCCCGCATCATCCTGACATTGATCCTGCCTGCCTGTTTTCTGTTTCTGACCGTGACTGCCCGCGAAGCACAGGCGGAGACCGCCGGTCTGCAGGCTGGCGCCGCTGCCGTTGACATTACCCCTCCACCGGGAACGTCGCTGGATGGCGTCATATCTAAAAATGGTACTGTCACTGGAGTGCACGATCGGATTTATTCACGGGCACTCGTGCTCTCTGACGGGAACACACGCATTGCCATCTGTGTGAACGACCTGTGTATGGTCGAGCGGAGTTACTTTGATCGCGCGAAACAGATCGTCTTTGAAAAAACCGGTCTGCCCGTGGATCGCATTCTGATGACCAGCACGCACACGCATGCTGCCCCGCGCGTACCGTACGGTCGCGCCAGTGAGAAAGATGATGCCTATTACGAACAGCTGCTCGAACAGATGGCGTCTGCGATTATCCAGGCAGAGCAGAACCTCGCACCGGCACAAATCGCCTGGGGCTCCTTCGATGCCGGCAAGTATGCCGCCTGTCGTCGATTTCTGGCAGAGAAAGGGAGCGTTTCTTTAAACCCGTTCGGAGTCGCCGGCGAACAGATCAAGTCGGTCTCGGGGCGCAGCAATTCCATCATTCAACCCGCGGCTCCCATTGATCCGCAATGCTCAATCCTGTCGGTTCAGCATCGAGACGGAACACCTCTGGCGGTCCTGGGCAACATGAGCATTCACTATTGCGGTGGTTATCAGAAAGGCCAGATCAGTGCCGACTATTTTGGCGCTTATGCCCGGCACCTCGCGAAAAAACTGACGACAGATAAAGCACATCCCCCGTTTGTAGGCATGCTTTCCAACGGCACGAGCGGCAACGTGGGTGCGGTGATGAAACAGGACCAGAAGAAATACGCCGCGTTTGAATGGATTGAAGAATCAGGCAAACAGTTTGCAGAACAGTCACTGAAAGTCATTGATCAGTTGAATTACCAATCGAACCTGAATCTGGAAATGGTCGAACAGGAACTCGAACTGCGAATTCGCCGCCCCGATGCAGCGCGGCTGAAGTGGGCGCGTGAGATTCTGGATCATCCCGAACAGAAAACAGTACATGGCTGGTCGAAAATTTATGCCAACGAGGCCGTTGAACTGAGTAAGTATCCCGCGACGGAAAAGATCAAAATCCAGGCGATTCGCATTGGCGACCTGGGAATCGTGGGGCTGCCTTGCGAAGTGTTTACGGAAACCGGTCTGGCGATTAAAGACCAGAGTCCCTTCGCTGCCACCTTCTCGATGGAACTGGCGAATGGCTCGAGCGGCTATCTGCCAACTCCCGAACAGCATGCCTTAGGAGGCTATGAAACCTGGCCGGCCCGCAGCAGTTATCTGGAAATCGACGCGGAAACGAAGATTCGCCAGACTGCCCTCAAACTGCTCAACCAGTTACATGACTGAATCAGAAGTTATCTTTCGAGCCAGCTGCTGAGTGTCACGCTGACTGATTTCGGTTTACCGTTTCGAATCAGCAGGACTTCCACTGTATCACCGGCCTCTTTTTTGCCGATGAGGTCCACCAGGCTGTTAAAACTATCCACTTTCTGATCGCCAAACTGCACGATGCGGTCTCCGGACTGGATGCCTGCTTTCGCGGCTGCCAGCCCTTCGCTGACATCACCGACCAGACAACCCTCTGTTTCGACGGCACCTGCCTGCGAAGAAGAGATTCCCAGCATCGCATCGCTGTCGCGTGTCTGGAAACGGGTCGCGGGAAGCGCTTTCATCAAATCATCCATGGCCAGTTCCGGGATCGTATTCCCTTTGATCATGTAAAGCGTTTCCAGATTTCTGATCCGTTTGATAAATCGCAGACCGCGTTCGTTCGCACCTGTCGGTTCTACCGCCTTTTTTTCTGTTCCACCTGTTTCAGTGATTGCTGGTGCTTTTTCATTCCCGGACCACCACTTCTCACCCAGCACAATGTAACGGACCTGACCTGGTTCCCGTGTACTGGCGCCTGGAGTTCTGGCAATGTCTTCGGCTGTCCAGAAAATGACTTTACCGCCCAGTTTTGTGATTTCGCGGACGGCACGTTTTTCGCGAATATCAGCGTGACGATCGATGGCCTCTTCCGCACGAATAGCGACTGAAGGATTTCTAGCATGGGCCAGTTGTTCCAGCGCATCTTCAGCCTGGCCTACTGATTTTTCTTTCCCCTGAATGTAAACCTGCTCGATCACCAGAATCGCACGGACTGCTGCTTCCAGGCTGTCCCCCTGTGTCACTTTCAACAGGGGGGGAATAATCTGCTCGCCATATTCAGGCAGCTTCTGCGTGGCCTGCTGACGGGCCTGAAAATCATCGCTTTCAAGATCGAGAATGTAGTCGATGGCCTGCTGAGGCAGGGGTTGTGCTTCGTCTTTGGCGTACACTTCTGCAGTGCAGAAGCAAGATGCCATCCAGAGTGCAAAACCTGTCAGCAGAATCAAGCGGGTTTTCATCGGGTTTGTACCTCTTATAAAATCCTGTCGAAACGGAGCGACAAGGTTCTATTTTCGAACAAACCCGGGTCTAAATCAATACGAGACACCACAAGGAACGCGGGAAAGGACGCTATTTTTCCTGTTTTAAAGCAGAAAGCAAGAGGCCGGGCCGATCTGTGGTAATCCCGGTGACGCCCATTTCCACCAGTTTTTTCGCATCCGCCACTTCGTTGACCGTCCAGACATACACGGGAAGCCCTGCTGCTTTCGCCTGTTCGACAAATGCTTTGTTGACGAATTTATTATAGCCCAGGTCCAGACCATCCAGGTTGGCCTCTTTGGCTTTCTGGATGTAATACTCCGGCTTGTGCTCCCACTTACGGGTAACTTTGTTCTGATTGACTTTGAAAACCCAGATGACTTCCCGTTCCGGCATGAGTTGCTTGGCCTGCTGCATTGTCTCGTAATCAAAGCCAATAATGGCAGCCTGGGCGGCGGTTTTTCCCGAAGCAGTCAGTTCCTGTTTCAGTTGAGACAGGACTTCGGGTCCGCATTTGATTTCAATAAACAGTCGCTTCTGTTCGGGAATGGTTTCCAGAATCTGGGCCAATGTGGGAATCCGCTCTGCTTTGTACTTTGCATTTTTCCAGGCGCCCACATCCAGAGTCTGTAACTCATCGAAGGTCTGGTCTTTGACTTCCTGATCGCGTCCGCCGATGCGTTTGGTGGTTTTATCATGAAAGGCAACGATCTTCCCGTCTTTGGACAGGTAGATATCGATTTCGACGGCATCGGCTTTGCGCTCCCATGCCAGATTGACGGAAGCGAGTGTATTTTCCGGTGCATCATAAGAAGCACCACGGTGACCGATGATCTCAACGGCGGAGAGTGAAGACGTGACTGTCATGATCAGAAGACCTGCACCAAAAGAAAGAAACCTCGAAATTCGTCTGCCTGACATTCTACACCATCCTCACTTCAAGTTATCGGTTTTCATAACGAACCACTGATCAGGGGGAATCAAATCGTCATTTATATCGAATCATATTAAAGACTTGTAAAGAACTGATGAAATCAGCAATCCACATCACAGGAACTCCGCAGGAGCTTCTGTTCAGAATATCAACTACGAACTCCACTGGAAATAGTCTGGCCGCTTCCTGGCCATTGCTTGACGACTGGCAGGATCACTTCTAAACTCGCTTTTTGCAAATAGAAGCAACCTGCTGAACAACAGCAACCGCTCTTTGATCGGTATTCACTGATATTTGCAGGATCGCAAAAGCACATTTCCAAGGAGCCTGGTTGGTGAAAATTCAGGTGAACGGTGAAACCCGCGAGGTTCCGGCTGAATTCACAGTCGCCGATCTGCTGGTGGAACTGGCACTGCAGCCAAAATATCTGGCCGTAGAACGAAATTTAATTTTAATTCCACGCGAAGAACATGCTGCCTGCGCGCTGCAGGAAGGGGATCGCCTGGAAATTGTAACACTGGTAGGCGGTGGGTAAGAATTATGGCAACTATCGGCAGCACAGAATCGACTCTTATTCTGGGAACGCATCATCTGAATTCCCGCCTGATCGTAGGCACGGGAAAGTATTCAACGTATGAACTGATGCAGGAAAGCCTGGAAGTCAGCGGTGCTGATGTGATTACCGTAGCTGTCCGCCGCGAACGCCTGATTGATTCAGACGGTCGCAATATTCTCGACTTCATCGATCTGGATAAATACACCATTCTCCCCAACACCGCCGGCTGTTTCTCTGCAGAAGATGCCGTCCGTGTGGCGCGCATGGGCCGCGAAATTCTGCGCGGGCTGGAAAACCCGGGAGCCGACTGGGTCAAGATCGAAGTACTCGGCGACACGAAAACGCTGCTCCCCGATCCGGTCGCCACGCTGGAAGCGACAAAGCAGCTGGTCGACGAAGGCTTTTCGGTCCTCTGTTATTCCACCGATGATCCGATTACCGCGAAGCGGCTCAAACAAGCCGGCGCGACCTCGGTGATGCCCGCAGGCAGCCCGATCGGCAGTGGACAGGGTATCCTGAACCCGAACAACATCCGCATCTGTCTGGAATATCTGAAAGAGGATGATCCGGATTACCCGGTCATCGTCGATGCCGGCGTCGGCACTGCCAGCGATGTAACCATCGCCATGGAACTGGGCTGTGATGGTGTGTTACTCAATACCGGTATCGCCGGTGCACAGGATCCCGTCCGCATGGCACGCGCAATGAAGCACGCCATCGAAGCGGGACGCGACGCCTATCTGGCCGGCCGGATCGCGAAGAAACTGTATGCGACCGCATCCAGTCCGGAAACAGGCGTAATCGCACCTAAGGGGTAGCCGATCTCTTTCTGACGACTATTCAGACTTCTTCGGCTTTGACTTCGAAGCAGCAGCGGACTCGATTTTCCAGGCGGGCTGACGCTTCGCCACGATGACCACGCTGAGCTCGTTCAGTCCAGCAATGCCTCCCACTACCCCTTGAACCGCATCGACTTTCCAGGTCGCCGTCGCATCACGTACGCCATCTTCAGCCATTGCCTGATTCAAATTCGCTAAAGCCTGCTTGAGTGCATCCTCGTACGATCCCTGCTTTGATGTTCCCTTGAATCGTCGCATGCGCGGGCGGGTTTTCAGCTGTCCTTCCTTGAAGAGCACCTCTTTCACTCCATCATCTACGCCATGCACGCGAATCCCCTTGACCCAGAACGGCATGCCTTTCCATGTGTCGGTCGCTTTGACTTCCGAGATAACGGCAATCGCAGGCTGCGTGGGAGCCACCGCTTTCAGATAATAATCCTGGATTCCATCCTGCGGCGGATTGCGATAGCTCACGCGTACCAGTTTCACATCAGTAAATCCGCCACTGGGTACTTCTCCACTCACCGTAACAACTAACTGAGGGGGATTCGTTGTTAGAACCTGGGTTGCCACTTTTTTTATCTTTTTAACGGTCTCTGGTTCCACCTGTGGATCGGAGGCGTAGATGGCATTCAGCCAGCAGTTTGTGAATATCAATATCAGTAAAGCGCAGGCGCTCTGTTTGAAATCTTTCATAGGACACCTTTTGACAATTAAATCAAACAATCGAACAGTCAGGTTTCAGCGGATGCTGCCTGAACTTCAGAATGGACGTCATTGAAACGTACGGAGTTCCAGAAAATCGTCTCTGGCTGTATCGGTACTCTGACACACCCCGGATAAGCTCTCTATCTTGCCTCAATCAGCTGCCACTGATCTTCCGCTGAGAAAGGATCGATCAATTGTGCGAGGCCGGCATCAACCAGTTCCTGACCCGAGACGAACTTCCCGGGCCGCGTCCATTGATCCAGCAGACTCTGTTCACAGCCGAACAGCTGTGCCTGCAACCGGTCGAAATCCGACTCCATAATTTTGAAGTGTCGGGCCCATTCGGCTGCTTCTTCAAAGCGGACATCGTCTTCACTCTGCCAGCGGATCGGGTGAAACAGTAACGTGGTGTAAGTTGTCACAAAACGATGTCGACAGGCCGCAAAAGGGAGTATCGCAGCAGACGAACATTCGCCCAGAGCCACGCCGGCCACATTTAATTTGCGGAGACGAATCAGACTCGCGAGCGTCAGACCTGCATAAACCGAACCGCCGGGTGAATCGAAGTAAATCGTTCCTCGACTGCCGCGTGGCAGTTCCACTATCCGCGACACCAGATCGGATTCTTTATCACCCAGATCACCGGACAGAGCGATTTCCCACGCCGGTTCTCGATCCTGTGATCCTGATTTTCGCAAACCAGATGATTTCCCGGGATAGGACTTCAAAGGGGACAGGGTTCGCTGCCGTCGTTTCGTATTCATTGTTTTGTTGAAATGTCTTCAGATAAGAGTCAGGCGTTCTATATTCCTCAAGCTACTTAGGATAACAGATCAAAAGGTCATTTCGCAAACTGAGTTCCGGTTCAGTTCCAGAAAAAATCATTGAAATTGCCTGTGCGACTTGGCGCAGCAATGCCGTTCCGCACACAATAACTGACAGTAATTAACTAACCTGTTATGAATCACTGCCTTTTGAGGAATTTTCGCTGTGAAAATCGTGTTAAGTATAATCTGCCTGTTTGTTGGCTTCAGCTCGGTTGCCAACGCCAAAGATGCCCCCGTTCAAATCACAAAGTCCGGTACGAAAGTGAATGTGACCATCGCTGGAAAACCATTCGCCACATATAACACAGGCGGCGATCTACCCAAACCGTTTTTCTCTCCTGTGCGAGCCGCTGATGGCACGATCATCACCCGCTCTCTGGTCGCCCCCGAAGATCACCCGCACCACAAAGGCATCTGGGTGGCCGTCGATGAAGTCAACGAAGTCGACTTCTGGGCAGAAAAAGGCAAGATCAAAAACAGCGAAGTGAAAATCATCAAAGCCGCCGGCAATCCCGGCGTCATGCAGGTCACCAATCAGTGGCTCGGCGCAGACGGAAAACCGATCGTTACCGAAACCACGGTCATCTCAATTTATGCCAACCGGCTCCTGACTTACGACATCACCTTCAAAGCAGGCGATAAACCGGTTGTCTTCGAAGACACCAAAGAAGGCCTGTTTGGAATTCGTCTGCCTAACGGCATGCGGGAAAAAGAAGAAGGCAGCGTCGAGAATAACACCGGAATTAAAGGCACCAAAGACAACTGGGGCAAACCTACTGAATGGATCGACTACTACGGTCCTCTCCACGGCAAACTGTATGGCGTGGCTTTGATGGACTCTCCCCAGAACTACAAGAAGTCACGCTACCACGTCCGTAACTATGGCCTGTTTACCATCAGCCCCTTTGGCGATCACTCTTACACGAACAAGAAATCACCAGCCGATCCCAAGCACCTCAAAGCAGGGGCAACGTTCAACCTGAAGTACGGTCTGTATATTCATGAAGGCGATACAGCACAGGGGAAAGTCGCTCAGGCTTATCAGCAGTTCCTGAAAGTCACTGGCCCCAAGTCAGCAGATAAAAAGCAGACAGCCAAACCACAGACTAAAGCCAAGAAGGTCTCGGCAGCTCCCCAAAAACCAGCGGCACCTGCCAAGAAAGTCGCTGTGGCTCCACAAAAGGAAAAGAGCGCTCCGGTTGAACCGATTCCTGCAACCGAAGCGGTTTCCAATCCAGACTGCAACTGCTGCCCGGCTCCAGTGCAGCGACGTCGTGGGCTGTTTCGACTGCGTCGCAATCGCTAATAGCGCACACAAGTCCACTTCATAGCCAGCCAGATCCAGCTTCGGTCTGAATAATCGGAGATTCCGTTAAAAGATCACAGTCTGTGTCTGGCTATGCGCGTGCTATTCATTGCGGGCAGTAGCCTGCTTGAATAAGATCAGCTTCATTGTTTTTGCCTTAAGGAGCATCCAGGCGAACCCCGGCTCCTTAAAGCGGATCAGAGCCCGCAGGACAGGTCGGGATTGATGAGCAATCAATGGCTCTCGGTCCAGTCGGTTGCGTCTGACGCGAATGGACTGGATCTACTCCTGACCGCGCGGGATCCACACAAACGTTATTTCGGTACTGCAGATTTCTTACCAAGGACTTACTAAGGTGTTACGAACACATACCTGTGGCGAATTGAGAACAGATCATGTCGGGCAGACAGTCACACTGGCGGGCTGGGTGATCCGTGGTCGCGACCATGGCGGCCTGGCTTTTATCGACCTGCGCGATCGCTACGGAGTGACCCAGATTGTGTTCAATCCGGACCGTGACGCCGCCATGCATGAGCTGGCCCGCTCCCTGCGTGCGGAAGACGTCATTCAGGTCTCCGGCGAAGTCGTGCTGCGGGATGACCGGGAAAACGAAAAACTGGCGACCGGAAAAATTGAAATCCGCGCCCATGAGCTGAAAGTGCTCAACAAAAGCAAGACGCCCCCCTTCGAACCGGGTACGAGCGAACTGCCTAATGAAGAACTGCGATTGACCTATCGCTTCATCGATCTGCGCAGTGAACGCCTGCAGGAAGCACTCAAGATCCGGCATCGTCTGACCAAACTGACGCGCGACTATTTCGACGAACATCAGTTCCTGGAAATCGAAACGCCGGTTCTGGGTCGCAGTACACCGGAAGGGGCCCGCGATTACCTGGTTCCCAGCCGCGTCCATGAAGGCAGCTTTTATTCGTTGCCTCAGTCGCCGCAGATTTACAAACAGATCCTGATGATCGGCGGCTATGATCGCTACATGCAGATTGCCCGCTGTTTCCGTGACGAAGACCTGCGTGCCGACCGTCAGCCGGAATTCACACAGATCGACCTCGAGATGGCATTCGTCGAACAGGAAGACATTCTGACTCTGATCGACGGCCTGATCGCACGCATTCTGAAAGAGCTGCGAAACATCGAAATCACCGAGCCTCTTCCCCGTTATGACTATCATGACGTGATGGAAAAATATGGTTCCGATAAGCCGGACCTGCGATTTGGCCTGGAGCTGGTTGACATCGGTGAGATCGCCGCCAGCTGCGACTTTGCGGTCTTCAAAAAAACCATGGAGTCCGGTGGCCGCGTCAGAGGTTTAAATGCGAAAGGCGCCGCCGACCGCTACAGCCGCAAAGACATTGACGGCCTGACCGAATTCGTGGGTGAGTATGGAGCCAAAGGGCTGGCCTTCTTTAAAGTCACCGACGAAGGACTGCATTCCCCGATTGCCAAGTTCTTCTCTGATGAAGACAAGCAGAAGATCATGGACGCCATGAATGCGGAAGTCGGCGACCTGCTGTTCTTCGTTGCCGATCAGTGCGAAGTAACTTCAGCAGCGTTGGCAGCTCTACGAAACCGCCTCGGTAAAGAACTGGATCTGTACTCTGCAGATGAGTTCAAATGCTGCTGGGTTGTCAATTTTCCGCTGCTCTCCTACAACGAAGAAGAACAACGCTGGGACGCCGAGCACCATCCCTTCTGTCAGCCCGTCGATGAAGATGTGCAGTACTTCGAAAGTGATCCGGCCAAAGTGCGGGCACAATCGTACGACCTGGTGATGAATGGTTATGAATTAGCCAGTGGCAGTGTCCGTGTGCACGATCAGAAAGTCCAGCAGACCATCTTTGATCTGCTGGGGATCTCGGCAGAAGAAGCGGAAGAGCGATTCGGCTTCCTGCTGCAGGCACTGCGATACGGCGCGCCACCTCACGCCGGCGCTGCTCTGGGTCTGGACCGTCTGGTGATGCTGCTCTGCGGTAATGATAATATCCGTGACGTCATCGCGTTCCCCAAAACTCAGAAAGCAGCCGACCTGCTGAGTGGTGCTCCCTCAGAAGTCGATCCACATCAGCTCCGCGATCTCCGGATCAAAGTTGACATTCCCAAGTAAGGGATCTGCGGGCATAATAGGGTGACATCCCTTAAGGAGAACGGAATGAAATTTGTCACCCCGTTTCTGTGTTCGCTGGCCTGCCTTTTCCTGTTAGCCTGCAGTGAAGCAGCACCGGAAACCGTTGAAGCCAGTGAACCGCATGAGCCCACAGAGCCGCTGCCACCCGTCATTGCAGAAGTTTCGTTCAAAGATGCCCGAACGAAACCGGTTCCGCAGATCGGTTTCTGGCCACACTGGCTGGGACCGAACTACGATGGAATTTCAAGTGAAACTGCCTGGCGGGCAGACTGGTCCGACAAACCGCCAAAGGTAAGCTGGCGCAGAAATGTGGGGATCGGTTACAGTTCGATCTCTGCTGCTGACGGCCATCTGTATACGATGGGCCACAAAGAAGGCAACGAAAGTGTGTTCTGCCTGGATGCGAATACTGGAGAAGTCATCTGGGAGCAGAGTTATCCGGCGGAACTTGTCAATCATCTGAATGCTGGTGGCCCCGGAGCGACGCCGACCATTGATGGCAATTTTCTTTATACAAACAGTCGTGACGGCAGACTGATCTGTTTTGAAATCAAAACGGGCAAAATTGTCTGGGAGAAGAAATTAACAGAAGCCTACGAGATGGAAGTCCCGGAGTGGGGCTTTACCTGTTCGCCGCTGATCCAGGGGGAAAAACTGTTTATCGAAGCCGGGCGACTGGTCGCGCTGGATAAACGCACGGGTAAAGAGCTCTGGAAATCGACACCTCACATGCCGGGTTATGGAACGCCGGCCCCCTTTGAACTGGAGGGGACAAAGTATCTGGCACTGCTCAACAATGACTGCCTGACAATCGCCCGCGCCAGTGATGGTGTTGAAGTCACGACTTTCAACTGGCCTTCCCCCTTCGATACAAATTCCACCACGCCCATCATCGACGGCAAAACGATTTTTATCTCATCGGGTTACCATAAAGGGTGTGCATTGCTCGAATTTGAAAACGAGAAACTCACTGCACGCTACACCAATAAAGACATGAAGAATCACTTCAACAACAGTGTGCTGTTTCAGAAGCACTTTTATGGCATGGATGGAAATTCCAATCTGGGTCGTGTCGTACGTCTGAACTGCCTCGATCAACAGACAGGCAAAGTGAAATGGCGCGAAGCAGGTTTTGGCTGCGGTTCTGTTTTAATTTCAGATGGTAAGCTGATCATCCTCTCTGACGAAGGAACTCTCGTCACCGCGAAAGCCTCTCCGGAAGCCTATCAGGAAATTTCCCGTTTCAAGGTGCTCGATCATCAATGCTGGACAGTTCCCCTGCTTTGTGGCGGGCGCATCTACTGCCGCGACTCGTCTGGGAATATCGCCTGTGTAGATGTTCGCCAGCCGACCCCGGATCAATAATCAGGCCTGATAGTGGCGGTTGATCAGATCGTTCTGAATCCAGAGCAGTTTGTTGAACGCGATTAAGGTTATGACTTCGGTTGCCCGGTCCAGGTTCAATCCCAGGATTGTATTGATCAACGCGGTTGAGACAAATCCCATTAGAGCATTCATCTGGACGAGAGGTACGTTCAAAGCCGGACTACCTGCTTTCGGAGTATGAATTTTTCCCACCAGATCCAGATACTGCACCATTTTTTCGTCATACGGCCTGGTAACCAGGGTTTCCAGATAACGGCCCAGGTGCTGTTTGCGAAACTGAATCATTTCATGATTCAGAGTCAGGGTCTCAAGACTTTCAGGAATTTGGCCTTCATAACCAGATTGGCGTGGCACAAAATGGCGTTTCGTGCAATCATATCGGAACAATTGATCATATACCGCATCAACCAGTGAAGGGACCAGCGGGGCAAGAGCACCTGCGGCTCCGTGAATCGCCTGTAAATCGCTTTCCGTAATTCCAATAAATTCGGCCAGATACTGAAATCGATAGGCTAAATCTACAAGCTAAATCCGATTCCAGTTTTTCTTCATCAATCTGCTTCATTTTTGATTTCTCCCAGAGTGGAGCGACTATAATAAATTGAGATTGAACATAAAAATAACAAACGCCATAATAGACATCAATGTCCATTTATCGTTTTAAGGACTCGCATATGTTTTCGCAGACTGTTGAATACGCACTTCGAGCAATTGTCTATCTGGCGGATCAGGCTCCCAATCCCTGTACTACTGAACAAATCGCGAAAGCCACCAAGGTCCCCCAGGCCTATCTTTCGAAAGTGCTTCAGAGTTTGCGGCAGTCAAGCGTCGTGCATTCACAACGGGGAATCGGCGGTGGTATCTCTCTGGTGAAGACACCTGAAGAACTGAGTCTGCTGGAAGTAGTCAATGCCGTCGATCCTATCTGCCGCATCCATACCTGTCCGCTGGGTTTGAAAGGTCATGGTACTAATTTATGTCCACTGCATCGCAAACTGGACGATACCATGCGTGAAACAGAAACTGCTTTTGCCGAAACCACGCTGGCACAGATCCTCCTGTCTTCCACCAGCAGCTACCCTCTGTGCAATGAACCCCACGAGCGGCTGACCCAGCTGGGCGGCACTACGATTTCCCCTTCAAACTGATCCGGAATTACTCACCAGCCTGATTGAAGTTCAGACGCTTTACACTTTGGTCTGTCTGCATTTCCTGTTCGTCAGGCCGGGCCATCTGTTCAAAGTGTGCCTGTTGAATCTGCTGTGGATTCTCATCCGTCTGGTCCGAAGCCGGCTCCGTTTGAGTCGCCGAGACCTGCTGCAGTTCGGATCTGGCATGTCGTGCGAGCTGTTCCTGTTTGACTTCGCGTGCTTTCCAGCGTCCCGCCAGATGTCCGGGAATTACGGCTCCCGCTTTCACAGCGAGATCACCATAAGGCAGGAAGGGAGTTGCTGCGCCTGCGATATAAGTCGCATAGGCAGGATAGAGCACCTCGTACGCTTCTTCTTCCAGCTCATACTCTTCTTCCGCGCGCAGGTAACCTAAAGCATCGTTGGTGGCGATTGCTTCCGGCCAGAGTGAAACGATGGGTAGTGCGCCAGCAACAGCATAGGTACCTTTATATTTCCGGGTACCAAAATCTTTCGCGTGCCCCCCTTCATGCAGAGCGACAGCAGGATGATCGGAATACAGGCTGATCGTATTGGTAAACGGATTGTAGTTGTCGCCTCCAATAATCCGACCGGGAAGCACCGTATAGGTCAGAGCCGTCAACGTGCCCGCGGTATAGCGCCAGCCCCAGCCAACGGCTTTATTTCTGCGCAATCGTTTCCATTCTCCCACGGGATCGTATTCATTGATGCGTACTTTTACCTGCTCCAGTCCGTTCTTTTCCAGGTAGGCAGCGATCGCCGCTTCGGTCTCTGGAGATACGTTATGGTTGTCAATACGACGATCCCAGAGTAGAACTTTACCGGGAATCCCGACGACCCAGCCGATACCATCAATGAAGGGTCTGCGTTTGCCTCTCGCAATTTGAGACTCACCTTCTGCCATTAAAGGCTCGGGTGACTGGATCAGAGCGGGCTGGTAGACATAAGGAGTGGTCGCGCAGCCTGACATCGAGGAACAGATCAGGCAGACGACCAGTATCGGCCAGATGGTTTTTCGCGCACAATTTCGCTGTAAAAAAGACATGAGAACTCAGCCCGGAAAGGGAATTGGTGAGAGAGGGGTGAGTTCTTTATCAGAGGTCTCTATTTGAAGCAAGCCCGTTTTCTGAATGATGCCATTTCAGGCATTTATTCGGCAAAGTCTGCCGTTTCGATCGGGCCACTTCTCATAAACAGGCGAAAAAATGAGCCGAACAACGGAATTCCCGCCATCAGGATCCCCACCCCCAGAAAGACCCAGCCAAACAGGTAATAAAACCAGGTGGTTTTAAAGACGCCCGGCTCCAGTACCGCCGCTGCCGGATGCTGGGGATCGTAATGCACGGTCACGCTCTGTTTGACCGGATATTTTTTAACGGTATTCTGAGCCAGTGATCGATCGGATGTGGAAATATCACTGCCAAACCAGACCGTTTGTGCCTGATAATCTTGACCCTCGACCTGGTAGCGATAGACGACATGCGCAGAGTAAGTGGAGGAATTCGAATTACTGCTGCGATGTGCTTTCACGTCCGATTCGAGGACCTTGCCCGTCGTCACAGGCCAGCTGGTACTGGCGCGGGCCTGTTCGAGCAGGGGGAGCCCTTTTTGATAAGCGAGCAGATAGCCGACCGACAGAAAAATAAAACCCAGAAAGATGATAAACTTGCGTCCGACTTTTTGCATGCGGTCCCGTTTGATAATCATTTCCAGACTCCTCTTTTTACCGTTTGTATCTGACTTTCCTGCCAGTTGAATCGAATTTCAACGGTCGCCAAACATATCACCGAGGCCCCCCAGTACAGAGCCTTCCCCTACCGAAGATCCGCCGGCAGCCGGTGCGTGTGCCAGTACGCGATCTGCCAGTCGGGAAAAAGGCAGACTCTGCAGCAGTACGGTCCCATGCCCGCGCAGGGTTGCCAGAAACAGACCTTCTCCCCCCAGAACCATCGACTTTAAATTGCCGGCTTTTTCAATGCTGTAGTCGATGTCGCCAGTAAACGCGACGATACAGCCTGTATCCACGCGGAGCGTTTCACCGTTGAGTTTCTTCTTGATAACGGTGCCTCCCGCATGCACAAACGCCATTCCGTCCCCCCGCAGTTCCTGCAGAATAAAACCTTCTCCACCAAAGAACCCGGACCCCAGTCGTTTGTTAAATGCCATCGTCACTTCCGTACCTAAAGCGGCACAGAGAAAAGAATCTTTCTGGCAGGTAATTGCACCCCCTACTTTATCCATATCAATGGCGATGATCTTTCCCGGATACGGGGCAGCAAATGCAACACGCTGCTGGCGCGCTCCCTCGTTTGTAAAGTGGGTCATGAACAGTGACTCACCTGACAGCATGCGTTTCCCCGCTTTGAATAATTTACCAAAGAAACCGTCATTGGGTTGCGAGCCATCGCCCATCCGTGCTTCAAAGCGGATTCCCTCTTCCATGTAATTCATCGAGCCGGCTTCAGCTACTACCGATTCCCCCGGATCCAGAATGATCTCCACGATCTGCAGATCCGAACCAAAAATTTCGTAGTCCACTTCATGACAACGCATAGGATTTTCCTCTTCCTTCAGTTGCTCGGCGATAACACGTCAATTTTTTAATTAAAAGAGCGGCTCCCGAAACCAGGGTTCTTGATCCAGACGCTTTGGGAGTCACTTCAGTAAACCAGACTTAAACCAGCTTAAATGCCCGTCTCTGAAACACAACGAACAAACGGGCAGTAGGGTTTAAAAGAAAGCAGGCAGACCCCTCAATTAATGTCAATCTTTTCCGAATAAGCGAAGATTGCCGATTTTGAGTGAAGAACTAAATTTCAACTGGTCGATTGTATGAGTTAAGGATTCTACATTTCAGACCACAAGTACAATCGCTGAAATGATGAACAAAATATCATTTTAAGGATCTAATTCACAAGAAATGTCGGGCTTCAGCCAGGAAAATGTAGAGACAATTTTCGCCCAGGCGGGTGAGAGTCTGTCTGCACTTGCTGACTCTTTCAACCAGTGTTTCGATTATCAATATCGCCTGGAAATGGGGGAGTCTGGTGTCTGGTCGCCTGAAGAGCTGGATGATGCATTTCAGGGCCCTGGTCTGGTTGCTCTGTTTCGAATTGGTGGAGAGGCGATGGCCGGGCTGTTTCCCGCGAATCTGCCTTTGCCCGACTGGTATTCGGAACCAGGTGACTCGCAGATTTCACGTCTGCAGACTCTGGCATTGGAATGGTCAATGAACCTGATCCCGATGGATCTGGGTGATGTTGACGAATTTAAAACGTATTATGTAGACAGTTTACTTAGTGAAGTCACCGCATGTGCTCCCAGTGAATGGGCGGCACTCTTGCGTATCCATTTATTTTCCTCAGAAGAAGAGAGTGACGGCCAGAGCCCGAGTGCTGTGATCCCTGTAATTTGGCCACTGACGAAACCGCCAGTTACAGAATCCGTTGAACCGGAAGCCGATCCAGCACCGCAGCCGTCCTCTTCATCCTCCTCTACTTCTCAAGCGACGCCACAACTGGCACAGGCAACTTCTGCCAGACCGAACCAGAATCCCCTCAACCGGCTCAATAAACTGCCGGTACAGGCAATTGTGAAACTGGCATCCAAAAAAATTGAAATGAACCAGTTACTTTCCATCTGCCCCGGTTCACTGATCACCTTTGACAAGCCCTGTGAAGATCCCCTGGAGTTGTACATCAACAATCAGGTTTTCTGCCTGGGAGAAGCGGTCAAGATTGGTGAAAACTTTGGTTTGAAGATCGATCGCGTCGGCTTCAAGAAAGAATACGAATCCAAGATCATCGAGTTTTAAACTCGAGCGAAACGACGACTGCGATCTTCTGATTCGGCAATTTTCGATAGCGAATCATTCAAATTCTCAGGCTACCAATGCAGAAACGATGTCAATGCAGCAGGATTAATTGGATGAAAAATCACGGAATTTGACATTTTCTCAGAACGAATTACGACCGAAGCACGTATGATATAGTAGTTCCTTATTTTTAGTAACGAATTCCAGTCTAAGATCTTATATCACTTCTTCAACCTGATTCAGACTGCTTGAATTCCAAGGCAACAAGAAGCTCCTAAACAGTCATTTCAAAAAGGTTTAGGACTAAAATCATGAAACAGTGCTCAAGCGAATCTTGCACAGGGCCTACGACACGCAATGATCCGGCATTACTTTGCACCAATCGAGGTGAATTTGAATTGCGCTGTTGCCTGCCCGATAAAACGTTCGATATCATTTCACACATTGAATCATCGCCACTTTTAAGTGAACTTTAGATCATGGGCTCCGAGTCAAAATCTGAACGATCTATGACGGAACAGGAATCTCTGCCCGATTTTTTTGCGCGGCCGGTTCCTGACGCGGAAGGTCCGGAAACGATCATCAGTCCGCTGGATCCCATCCCCGCACCAGACTCGAACCGCGACAAAGGGAGCGGCCAGGCGAATTTTGCCCGCTCTTCCATCTGGAATCGACTTTTCCCGCCCACAACAGACGATCCGGATGCACCAGAAGAAGCAGTCAGTCCTTCCGGCATGCAGCTCGAACATTTTGTTATTCGGGAACGTATCGGACGGGGAGGCATGGGTGCAGTCTTCCGTGCCATCGATACCCGACTGGATCGTGTGGTGGCGCTCAAAGTCTTAAGCCCCGGTCAGTCGCGCGATCCGGGATCGGTCAAACGATTCCAGAACGAAGCCAAGTCGGCAGCACGACTTGACCATGAAAATATTTCACGCGTGTTTTACATCGGCGAAGATCAGGGCCTGAACTTCATCGCGTTTGAATATGTCAAAGGAACCAACGTTCGCGAGATCATACAGTCGCGCGGTATCCTGCCGTCTGCCGAAGCTGTGAACTATGCGTTACAGATTGCTTCGGCTCTGAAGCACATCAACAAAGCGGGTGTCGTACACCGTGACATCAAACCATCCAACATCATTATCACTCCTGGCGGTCGCGCCAAGCTGGTCGATCTGGGTCTGGCACGCAAGGAAAGCGATAACGCCTCTGCCGACCTGACAACAGCCGGCACCACACTGGGAACCTTCGATTATATCTCACCCGAGCAAGCGAAAGATCCGCGCAATGTAGATGTTCGCAGTGATATCTATTCGCTGGGTTGTACTCTGTATCATATGTTGACAGGAGAGCCTCCCTACGGTGAAGGGACCGTGCTGCAGAAACTGCTGGATCACTCCGGGAAAAATGTTCCCGATCCGGCAGCCATCAATAAACAACTGCCACGCGAACTTTCGTTGATCGTTCAGAAAATGATGGCCAGCGATCCGGAAGACCGCTATCAGACTCCCGAAGAACTGATGTATCAGTTAATGCAGGTCGCCGGACAACTGGATTTGCGCGGCGTCAATCCCGAAGGTCTCGTCTGGACCTCTCCCACAAATTCCCGTCTCGGTTTTCTGGAAAAACATATCGGCTGGATTGCTACCGCGGCTGTTCTACTCATCATTGTTGTTCTGCTGGACCGATACCCCGCATTCAACCCGGCTGTCGTGAATGTGGCTCAGGACAATAGCCAGAAGAATGACAGTTCTGTCAAACCAGCATTGGAAAACACCGAACAGCAGACACCAGGCACAGATCTTGCCATCGCGAAAGCGGATACTCCCGTTTCTCCGACCACCGGGAGTAAAGAAATCGTCGGTTCTCTCTCTTCGTCTGAAACAAACAGTAGTAAAACGGTCGCGAATGCTGCAACGCCAGAGAAAACAACTGCCAGTGAAAGCATTGAGGATAACCGATTAGCAAAAATGAATCTGGAAGAGGATAACAAACCTCTCAGCGAAATCTTTGACAACGTGCCTCTCCTGTCAACCAAAAGAACCATCAGCGAAATTCTCGACGCCGGAAAGTTCTCCGACACCGGTTCTACGACAGGTAATAAAGTACTGCGGGATGACAAACCCGATACGACACTGGCCATGTCCGAGAACGGCCAGAATAAAACCATGGTTCCACTGGCTCCCGCCAGCGAAGGTCCGACAGAAACAGAACCCGATCCGTTCCCGAAGAAAAACGATAACGAGTTTCGTAAGATCGAAATTCCCGCCATCACCATTATCAATCCTGATGGCACCCCCGGCCAGGACTTCAAAACTCTGGATGCCGCCTGTGCTGCCGCCGATGATGGCAGTATCATCGAACTCGGTTTCACCGGCATTCGTAAAGAAGCCCCCATTCACATCAATAACAAACGCGTGCGGATTCGTGCCGCCAAAGATCGGAAACCGATCCTGCTCTTTGAATCCGTCGAAGAACCAGCCGAGGGATTCCAGACTCACATGATTCAGATTGCCAATGGCTCTCTGGAACTGTTCGAGCTGGGAATCATGGTGGACGTCAAAGATCTCAATACCGATTCCTGGGCGATCTTCTCACTGAAAAATGCCCATGACATTCGTCTGCATCAGGTAACCGTCACCTGCGCCAATACTACCAGCCAGCAGGTTTCGATCTTCGAGATGAACGAACCCATCAATCAGGGGCTCAACGATGACTCCATGATGGGTAAACGTCAGGTGAAAGAATCGACGTTTGTGGAAATCGTTAACTCCGTACTTCGCTGTGACGGCCACGCGTTTTCCATTCGGGAAACGGCTCCCACACGTCTGGAAATTACCAATTCCGCTTTGATGATTGCCCAGTCTCTGATTGAACTCATAGGCTGCAACAACAAACCCATGGAAGGCGATCACCTGGAACTGGTATTGAATCATTCGACGTTCGTACTGGGTAAGGGCCTGTCGGTAATGGACAGCGGTGCGATTCCGCGTGAACTGATTCCGCTCCATGTTTCTGCACGCAATAATGTATTCTTCTCACGTACGAATGCCCCGTTTGTGATGATGAAGGGCAACACCAACGAAAATGACTTCCGCCAGAAAATGCTGACCTGGCGCGGATCCAATAATTATTTTGACCGTTTCAGCACCTTCTGGACCATTCAGTCTCAGCAGGGAACCACGGGAGCCCTCTCGATGGATGCCCTCGACTGGAAAGATACCTGGGGGCTGTCTGCCGACGTCAACAGCTACCAGATGGAAATCCCCTGGGTGGTCGACCGCCAGAAACTAATCAACGCATTATGCTCGGAACTGCAGCCGGCACAGTTGCAGTTCACCCAGCCCACGGATGGCAGCCCGACCATTACTGCCATCGATCGTACGAATGCCGGCGCCGATCTGGTGACGCTGCCCGAATTGCCTCGGGTGATCAAAGCACCCAGAACCGAATAATCGCCGCTTTTCTCCCCAAATCAGGGGCTGAGACACGAAATCAGGTCTGTCTGCTCTTTGCATAAATGTGTATGATGACACAATGCAGCAGCCTGTATTTCAATGCTGTCACTGACATTCCCGTTTCATTCAGCCTCTCGTTTTGTTTTCATGATACGTCGCTCTCCACAACCTGACTGTTCCCTCACAGTGATCGCGGACAGACGATCTGCCTGGTGGCTGCGCGTCTGCTTACTGCTTGTCGTATTCTGTGCGCCGGTCATCACTTCAGCAGAAGATCCGACGGGCTCATACTTTGATGGTCTGCGACAGAGGC
>JAGQQP010000150.1 GCA_020426085.1 Planctomycetaceae bacterium
TGGGCGGAAACAGTCCAATCGCAAACCGAGAAGCAGATACATTCGGTCTCGGCTGGTATTATTCTGCCACAAGTGACCGGCTGGCTCCCTTCATCAATACCATTCTGGGAGGGGTGGGAGACGGATATGGCGTGGAAATGTTCTACAATATCGAAGTCAATCAATGGTTCCACCTGACAGCAGACATGCAGGTGATCCGACCGGCCCGCGAGACCGTCGACACCGCTCTCGTGGTCGGCTTAAGAGCCGTGATTGATCTGTAAATACAGAATCGTGAAATCAGGTCTTGACGATAATATCTTCCGTGATTGCCTTGGGCGCATTTTTGGAAACAGACTTGATCCCATTCTTCACTCCGGTCGTAGCAGCATAACCTTCACTGGTCCCGATGACCTGGGAATTCTTCGCCTTGAGTACAAAGTAATGTTGCCCGGCTTTGTTCACCAGGGTTTCATAGCGACTGGGATCAGTGGCATTGGTTTGTACTGAAACAATGCCCTTCTTCGCTGATGATTTGGAAGCATACATCTGACTGGCGAGGATAATCTCACCGTTATTCGCAAGCAGATGAAAGTAGTATTTGCCGTTTCGCGCCTGTTGTATCTGAAACCTGGCTGCCATACCTGTTCCTTTCTGAGAGCTGAGAAAACATCAGACCTGTTGATTTATGTTATGATTCCCACTCGTCGCATGCAAGACGATTTCTTACTGTTTTGATTTCGGCTTCTGATCGTCTTCCAGAATCCGATAGGCGGGTGTTTCCAGATCATCATACTGCCCCCGTGAAACAGTCCACACAAATCCAATCACAGCTGCCGCTGCTAAGATGATCGCCACGGGTAATGCGATATAGAGCACACTCATGAACGGGGCTCCTCAAATGCGTGATTCACAAAAGAACAAATCAGAACCGTCAGAGAACTGACCGGCATCAGAACTGCCGCCAGCAGAGGATTGATCAGTCCCGCCAGAGCCAGACCTGCTGCGAAAACATTATACATCAGAGAGAGCAGCAGATTGCGATAGATCACGCGATGCGTCAGAAGTGCTCCGTCGAGCAGTTCCTTGACTCCTGCAAGCCCGGGTCGATTCAAATAGACGGCGGCTGCCTGCAAACTCGCTTCTGCCCCACCATGCACGGCAATTCCCACCGTGGCCGCTGCCAGAGCAGCACTGTCATTGACACCATCCCCGACCATCACAGTCGTCCCCTGCCGAGTCGATTCCTGAATAATCGCCAGCTTTTCCTCCGGACGGACTGCAGCATGAACCAGCTCTGAATCGATTGCCAGCCGCCTGGCAATCCCGCAGACGATTTCGGGATGATCGCCTGACAGAATTCCCACGGTCCAGCCATCTGCTCTCAGCTGCTGAATCGTAGCGGAAGCATCGGGACGCAGGTCATCTCCGATCCCCCAGATCAGAACGGTCTCTCCCTCGACCACCGCCAATACCGCCGTTAATCCCCGCTGATGGTACACGGTGATCAGATCCTGAAATTCAGGCGGGATCGTCACGTCCTGATCAATCAGATAAGCTTCGCTGCCGACGGTAATCGAGCGACCGTCAATGTCTCCTCTGATCCCCATGCCAGGTTGAGAAAGCATGTTCCGAATCACCGGATGATCTGGGGCACCAGATTCAGGCTGCTGCTCGATAAATCGGGTCAGAGCACTGGCAATGGGATGAACGACCTGTCGTTCCAGCGCACCCACCAGCGGAAAATATCTGCGTTCACCGTGCCAGTCCTGAACCTGCATATTTCCACTGGTCAGTGTCCCCGTTTTATCCAGCCACAACATTCCAGGCTGCGCCAGACGTTCTATGACATCTCCCGATTGAATCAGGATGGAACGTTGCGCCGCTTTCCCCTGTGCCACAGCTAATGCCAGAGGCGTTGCCAGACCCAGAGCACAAGGGCACGTCACAATCAGTAAGGCAATCGAATGGGAAACGGCCTGTCCAATACCGGTCGACCACCAGATTCCCATGCAGACCAGTGCCAGCAGAATGACCGTCATCACAAACAGACCGGCGATCCGGTTTGCCAGTTCAACGATGGGTTGCCGGGAGCTGATCCCCAGTTCAACCAGATTCATCAATCGTCCGATGCGTGTATTTTCTCCGACACTGAGGACTCCAATTCGGAGTGGTGATGTCAGGTTGAGAGTCCCCGCTGTGACTGCCTCACCCGATGCAACCATCCGCGGACGCGATTCTCCTGTCAGAATTGATTCATCAACCGAAGAATCACCTTCACAGATCAGGCCATCAGCCGGTATGAGGTCCCCCGCTCTGACTTCGACGACATCCCCGGATTTCAAAACCTCGATGGGTACGTTGAGAACTTCATCACCAGACACCAGACGCGCACTACGTGGAGTCAGACTTCTTAACAATGAAAGGCGACTGAGCGCCCGATGCTGCTGCCGAAACTGGATATAGCGTCCCACGAGCAGTAAAAAGATCAGGACGGTTAATGAATCAAAATAAACTTCCCCTGCACCGCGCAGGGAATTATACAAACCGGCGCAGCCGCCGATCGTAATTCCCAACACAACGGGCAGATCGATATGCGGACTGCGTGTCCGGACTGCGGAGAGTGCCCCCCGAAAGAATACCTGTCCAGGCCACAGGATCGAAACCAGAGCTAACGCTGCACTTGCCCAGCGAAACAGGTTCAGATGCTCCGCGGACATCCCGGTAAACATACCTGCGTACAAGGCAAATGCGATCAACATCACATTCCCCGCACAGGCACCTGCGATACCCAGGCGAATCAGATACTTACGATTTTCCAGTCTGAAAATCCGTTCGGCGTCATTCGGTTGTGGCGGGTGAGGACGATAGCCAAGTCGATCCAGTGTGCGCGCGATCTGAGACAGTGGAACCTGTTGTGAATCCCAGAGCAGATCCACACTGCTGTTCGTTAAATTGACACGGGCACTCAGCACGCCCGGCAGATAGTCAGGCAGTTTCTCGATGACGAATACACAAGATGCACAATGCATCCCTTCCAGGTGGAAGCGAATGCGAAAACAACCCCGCTCGTCTGCTCGTGCATATAACTCGCGAAACCGGGGGTGATCCATTTCCTCATAGGACAGATCAGAGTGATTTCCCGGCTCAATCGCAACCAGATCTTCCCGAAAACTGTCCTCCAGATCATTCAGAATCGTGTATGCAACCTCACAACCAGCGCAGCAAAAACGGGAATCAAGGTCAGCCTGCCTCCCGGTCGGGACCGGTAGCTGGCAGTGGATACACTTGCATGGCTCCTGCCTGGAAATGGTCTCGCATGGTTCGGTTTGCTCAATCACCGGTTCGAAGCCTTCTGGAGATCGGATTGGTTCTGCGATACTTTCTGCTGACAACAGGGGAGAGGCTGATCGTGGATTGTTCCCAGCATCTCTGTTTGTGATCGGGAATCGACGTTCTGGCGAATTTGATCCAGATCCGCGTAAGCCCGCACATTAATAGTAAAGATGCCACTGACAATCAGCAGACTGGCAATCAACGCATTTCCTGCCAGATTCCACTTCTGAGGAAACAGACGACTGACTACCCCCGCCAGTGAGAGCGCGGGAACGGTTCCCAGCCAGAACGCCAGCATGACCAGGCTGCCTGCCAGCGGTGTTCTGCCTGCCACCGAGAGCAGCAGGAAAGCATAGAGCCAGCCACAGGGCAGACAGGCAGTGATCAATCCAATGCCCCATGGTCGGATACCTGCAGGCAGCTGCTGATTTTTTTTGATCAACTTTGACAGGTATTTTCCAACTGCAGCCGTACCAAGATGAGGAATGCTCCCTTTCCGATAAATTGACAACAGGGAAAAGCTCCCGAACAGAATCATTCCGCCCCCAGTCACGACTGCTGCCATCTGCTGAATCCCCGCGAGTTGGCCTCCGGAATCCAGCAACCAGCCTAGACTACCGGCAACCAGTCCCAGTGTCACATAGCCGATGAGTCTCCCCAGATGATATAACACATCAGGCACCAGGGTCTTCGTATTCCTCGGAGACGTGCGATTCACGGCCAGCAGCATCAGAGGACCGCACATCCCGACGCAGTGCCCACTGCCGGCAATGCTGGCGATGAAAATTGTGAGCAGTAAAGGGATTGTTGCATGCAAATCCTGCATTTCAGATCCTGCCGATGTTGAAATTCATTTTTTGACTTTGGAAATCGAGTCGCTGACAGATTCTACTTTTTGAAATTCCCCCGAGTCTTTCAAAACAAACTGCTGTTTTTCCTGGAATGAGCCGGCAGTACCAGCTGCCACCAGAGAGAGTTCCCACAAGCCAGGCTGCTGAATCGGAACCAGTGCAGCATAATGCCCTGGCCTGGTCTCTACAAAACGAACTTTGTAGACATCCCCGGCTCGCGCATGATGAAACAACTCACCTTCCATCTGGCAGGCTGCCACAGGTTGTCTGCTCGCATCCAGCAAGGCAATTTCGAGACGTGGTTTTTCCAGCAGTCCGGGTAACTTCTCAAAAGTCACCTGAGAATTCCATCCCAGTGAATCACTCTTTGCCTGTGTCAGTCGCTGTTCATCCCAGGAAAGTGCCTGTTCATAATAGCCTTCAACGATGACGTTTGACGGATCACTGGTTGCCAGAAAGACGGCAACACCCGAGATCAGAATCTGCACTCCCAGCAGGGAAAAGATCACCCCGCACCAGGTCCACCGGGCTAACGTCTCTGCGGACTGTTCTGTATCACTCACTACGGCCCCAGCAGCTGACATGTGACTTTCCTCTCTTCGGCGTTATCCCGGGCAAGTATCACAAGGTCTACCTCGCGCAGACCGCCGACAAATGAAGCACGGGGTACAGAAACCAGTAACGGAATGGTCTTTGTCTCGCGTGCCTGCAAACTGGTACCAGCCATCACTTCCATGTGAACGTCGTCACTCCCTTCAATCTTAAGCTGATACGTTTCGGGAGCATCCGTACGATTCACCAGCTTGATCTGGAGATTATTTTCTACCAGATCTTGATCAGTCACAATATACGGGTTCCCATAGTTCCGCATGACGGTGACATCAAATGATTTTTTATTGATCAGCGTAATGGTAAAAGCAGAAACGGACAACAACAGCAGCAGCGGATAAATCACCACACGTGGACGCAATTTGCGAACAGGCTGACCTTCAATCTCATCCTGACTGGAATAACGGACCAGCCCCAGCGGACGATCCACTTTCACCATGATTTCATCACAGGCGTCCATACATTGGGTACAGTGAATGCATTCCATCTGCAGACCGTCGCGAATGTCAATCCCGGTCGGACAGGCACGAACACACTGGCCGCAATCAATGCAGTCTCCCCGTGATTCAGTCTCTGTTTTACTGATTTTACCGCGGGGTTCACCACGCGATTGATCGTAACTCACAATCAAAGACCGGCGGTCCAGCAGGACAGACTGGAACCGCCCATAAGGACAGGCGATCGTACAAAGCTGCTCCCGAAAGAACGAAAAATTGAACATCATCAGCACCACAGTCGCCGTCATCACAAGAAATCCGGTCGGGTGTGTAAACGGTGACTGTTGCACCCAGCGTTGCAGCTCACTGACACTGACAAAGTAGGCCAGAAACGTATGGGCCAGGATCATCGAAACGATCAGATAGACACCATACATCATCAGTCGGCGGATCAGGGGAACCGGTTGATGAGGTTTCCCACCGTGCCCTTTCGTCCCACAGAACAGGCGTTCGATGGGGCGGTAAACAAATTCCAGGTAGATCGTCTGAGGACAGGCCCAACCGCACCAGACACGACCGAACAGAGCCGTTAACAGGAATATCGACAGAAATACCGAGATCATGAAAAATGCCAGCAGCAATGTATCCGTTGGCAGAAATTTGAATCCCAGAATCGTAAATTCCCGCCTGGTGATATTTAAGAATATTGCCGGGTTCGAATTGATTTTCAGATGAGGCAGCGCGATAAACAGGATGATCAGAAAGTAACCGACCACGCGGCGCCGGTTCCAGTATTTTCCCTGAAACAGGCGGGGATAAATCCAGCGTCGGGAACCGTCCTGCTCCAGTGTGGATAAAACGTGCTCCTCTGGTTGTAATAATTGATCATTCATCACTTGTTTCCCATCATCGAAAATGTCTCTCAGGAGGCAGGTTTCGGTTCTGGTAATTTTTCCTTGCTGTCCTTGTCTGCGTCAGGCGAACTGTTTTCCGTTTTTTCAGCTGCGCCTGCCGGAGCCTGCCAGGCTGGAATTTTTTTCGCATTCGGTTCAGGCGCTTTTCCACTGCCAGCTGGCAGGGAACCCCGCAGACTTGCAACGTAAGAGGCCACCAGTGCAATCTCATTGGGATGCAACCGGTTTCCCCAGGCAGGCATTGCCTGACCGTTGGCCCCCTTTTCGACGACTTTGGCAATATCTCCAATCTCTTTCACATGAATCCAGTAATCGTCCGTCAGATTCGGGCCGACTTTACCTTCTCCTTTGGCTGCATGGCAGGCAACGCAATGCATCTCGAAGACGCTTTCTCCGACCTTAAGCCACTTGGGATCATTCATGTACTGGTAGACGGTCGCGGAATCCAGTTTCAGTTCACCGATTTCTTCAAACTGCAACCGCAGATTGTCTGCAACAGCCTCGTTGTAATTGTCGTAAATCGTTCGTCCGGGCACTCCGGATTCGTAATAGATCCAGTAAGGCAATGCAAAAAAAATACATCCCCAGAAAAGCATCACCCACCAGCCCGGCATCGGATTATCATACTCCTGAATCCCGTCATAAACATGACTTCTTATCTGATCTTTCTCTGGCATTTTATTCTCCGGCTCCTGCTTTAGTCGTCGGCAAGTGGAATTTCTGATTGATGTTTAATTTCTGACGGACTCGTTACCGCTGTTTTGATTCCCACCAGCGCGAAGGCAACCAGAAACAGAACGAGCGCGATCTCGGCACAGAAATCATAATTTAAAAAATGTAAAACTTCTTTAATCATGGAACACATCCTCGACAGTCGATTATTTTTGAGTTGTGCCTGCTGAATTCGGCTCTGATTTCGCAGTTTCCGTTTTGTCGGTTGCTGCGGGAGTTTTATAAATATCGGTCCCCAGCCGCTGTAGATAAGCAATCAGAGCCACCACCTGTTTATCTTCCAGACCTGACGGGCCTTTCTGTTTTTCAATGTCGTCCGCAATGGCTTTGGCCTGCTCTTTGGCCATGGCAATCGAATCATCCAGAGCCCGGGTATAGGGAGCGCCCAGGAAAGATGCCGCCCAGACACGATCCGGAATCGTTTTAAAATTCAACTCCTTAGTTTCCAGCCACGGATAGGCAGGCATGATCGAACCATTGGTCATTAACGCCGGGTTACGGAAATGGACCACATGCCAGAGATTGGAACGCTGCCCCCCTTCTCTGGCCAGATCGGGACCAATGCGCCTGGACCCCCACTGGAACGGATGGTCATAAATAAATTCGCCTGGTTTAGAATATTCGCCATAGCGTTTGGTCTCTGACAGAATGGGGCGGATCATCTGCGAGTGACAGTTATAACAGCCTTCCGCGACATACAGATCCCGCCCTGCCAGTTCCAATGGCGTGTAAGGCGTGACCGTCGCAATCGTGGGAATGTTCGACCGAATCAGAAAAGTAGGAATGATCTCAAACAGCGATGCGACCACCACGGAAATAATTACCCAGATCGTCATTAATCGTGGCAGGCGTTCCCATCTGCGGTGCCAGGACAGTTTTTCGAACACATCGATTGATTTTGCGATTTCCAGCACGCCGGTCAAATCCGACTTCGGAGCGGGATCATCTTCATAATGCCGTTCCAATGCCGGTGCCGCGTGTTCCACTTCTTCATAGACAGCCGGTCGCGTCTTCCAGGTTTGTATAAAGTTATATCCCAGTAAGAGCGATCCCGACATATAAACCAGTCCCCCTGCAACACGGATCCAGTACAGGGGAATCAGCACGCGCACCGTCTCAACAAAGTTGGGATAAGCTAACTGCCCCGTGTCCGTGATGGCACGCCACATTAATCCCTGTGTTAAACCGGCAATATAAATGGGAAAGATATACAACAGGATCCCGATCGTCCCCAACCAGAAATGCAGATTTGCCAGCCTGGTACTCCAGAGCTGCGTCTGGAACAACCGGGGCAGCAACCAGTAAATCATCCCAAAGGTCATGAAGCCATTCCAACCCAGAGCACCGGCATGCACATGCGCGATCGTCCAGTCGGTATAGTGTGACAAAGCATTCACAGACTTGATGGAAAGCACCGGACCTTCAAAGGTGGACATCCCATAAAAGGTAATTCCCACTACAAAAAACTTGAGCACCGGGTCAGACGTTACTTTCTGCCAGGCCCCTCTGAGAGTCAGCAGACCATTAATCATTCCCCCCCAGGAAGGCATCCACAACATGATGGAAAACAGCATACCCAGTGTTGAAGCCCATTGAGGTAATGCGGTGTAATGCAGGTGATGCGGGCCGGCCCAGATATAGATAAATACCAGTGACCAGAAATGGAGAATACTTAACTTATAAGAATAGATGGGCCGATTGGCTGCCTTGGGGAGAAAATAATACATTAAACCCAGAAAGGGCGTTGTCAGAAAGAATGCCACAGCATTATGCCCGTACCACCATTGCATGAACGCATCCTGCACCCCGGCA
>JAGQQP010000151.1 GCA_020426085.1 Planctomycetaceae bacterium
ACATGCCGCCGTGCATCAGTTACTGACAAAACCTTACAGCGATGTGGAACTGACCGTCGATCTCAAGTTTGCCGGCTCCCCTTCCACTAACCTGACATTCAATCAGCACAAGTTTAAAGGATCGCATGCGGGGCACCTGTGTCGCGTGGTTGTCTCGCCTGCCAAAGTCACTCTGCGGGATGGTAAGACCGGCGTGTTTAACAATGAGATCTTCAAGAAACGCCAGGCGAAAGAAAAATTGACGCCGGAAGAACAGGCCATTTTGAAAAAGTCGGAGGCTGTTTTCCCGGTGAAACTGGAAAAGGACAAGTGGTATACCGTTACCGTCCGCATCAAAGGAGATCTGATGCAGGCCTTCATCGATGGCAAGCTGATCGGTTCACTGCAATCCCCCGGTATTGCACATGCGACCAAAGATAAGATTGGCCTGGTCACACCGAAAGAGTCGATTCACTATGATAATGTGATTGTGAAAGTGCCGTAACTTTTGCTGGAGTAAGACCAGTGTCCCACGAATTTATTACTGTAGCGACGTTAAGTTCACCTGTGGAAGCGAGTCTGGTTCAGAATCAGCTGGAAGCGGCGGGTATTCGATCGTTTATGTCCGATGAAGTTGCCGTGGGCATGGCCTGGTACCTGGGGAACGCGATAGGCGGGATCAAGGTGCAGGTTGCCGAATCAGATGCGCCGCGTGCATTCGATGTTGTAAACGACCATGAACCGGTGACGATTACCGAAGCGGACTGGCGCAATCCAGCAGGTCTGGACGAAGAAGCAGAAGAATTTGACAGACAGTGGGAAGAAGACGAAACAGCCGAAGAGGAAAGTGCGGCGAAGACCCCTGATTCCGATCTAAATGAAATTGTCGACAGAGCCTGGAAGATGGCAGTCTATGGTATCCTGTTTTTTCCACTGCAACTGTATTCGCTCCTGCTGCTGGCAAAGATTGCTTTCAGTGGAGAGTACCTGACGTTCGAACAGCGGCGCAAAGTGAGGATCAGTTACTTTGTGAATACGTGGATGATTCTGGTATTACTGTTTCTGGCAATCGACGCTTCCAGTCGGTTCTTTATGCAGTTTCAGTAACAGGCAGAAAATCTGATGACAAATATGTTCTCACTCTTCGGAACTCTGGCACTGCTCTATAGCGCAGTCATGACTTTCTCCACCTTTGACGAGACACATGCGTTACTTCGAATGTTGAATTCTGAAAATGCAAACGTGATCCTGTTTTTCATGGCGGGATTCTTTTTTTTACCGTTTGTCATCACCCTCACTCAGCTGGGCCTGAATGGTGATCAGGGGAAATCTCTGGTTGAAGGCGAATCGTCCCTTGATTCCATAGAAAGGCATAAGCGGCTTGCAGAACACTGTCCGTCCTGGCAGTATGTCTGGAAGGGGTCAATCACTTCGATTGGTGTGATCTGGATTGCTTTTATGATCTTCGGGAACAGGTTCAATCCCGTTTGTGCTTTTTTCGCCGCGATCAGTTTTCTCAGCGGCTACTGGTTTGTATTCGTTTACCCGACAGCCAGTAAACTGTTCGGATAAATTCACTTCGCGAATCACAATATTCATCGCGGGGCACTTGCTGTTCTCTTATTCGCCTATCATGCTTTTTAGTGCATTCTTCTGTACTCGGGGGAATGGCATTTTTTTTCAATTCTGCTTGAGGACAGACAAAACGATGCGATTTCGCCTGTTATTACTGGGGTTTCTGTTGCTGTGTCATTCCACTGTGTTTGCTCAGAAAGATGAAAGCGAAAGTAGCAAACCTGAAACTCAGGTCACTTTTTATGTGATGGGGGACGTTCCCTACAAACCAGCGGAAGATATCGAGCTGCCGAAACAGATTTCCGGATTGCCGGACGATGCGGAATTCGTCGTGCATGTTGGCGATATCAAAACGGGGAGTACCCCCTGTAATGAAGGCGTTTATGCGAAAGTCGCGGGCATGCTGGCGAAATCAAAAGTTCCGGTCTTTATCATCCCGGGAGACAACGAATGGAACGACTGTGCCAATCCCACGGAAGCCTGGAAATTCTGGGAACAGTATTTCATGCGATTCGATCGTCGCTGGCAGCATTCTTTTCGGATCTTTCGCCAGTTGGAATGGGAAGAGAATTTTTCCTTTGTGAAAGGGAATGTCCTGTTCATTGGCTTGAATCTGGTCGGCGGTCGGGTTCACGATCCTGCGGAATGGAAACAGCGCCACGCCGATAATCTGAACTGGGTGCGCAGCAACCTGCGTCGTTTTGGTAAGGAAGTCAGTAGTCTGGTCATTTTCGGACATGTCAAACCAGTAAAAATTCATAACGATTTTTTCGACCCCTTCAATGCAGAAGCAATTGCCTTTAACAAGCCGGTGCTCTACATCCATGGTGACGGACATACCTGGATCTATGATCGTCCGTTTGCCGCGAAGAATCTGTTGCGAGTTCAAGTTGATCAGGGGGGGATCGCACCACCCCTGAAAGTCACCGTGACCGATAATTCAACCGATCCGTTTCAATTTGATCGACGGAATGGCAAACCGGTGAAATAAGCTGACTTCTTTCCAGTTCAAAGAGTAAAAAATGACCCTCATCAAAGAACTTCTGGTGAAAATATCCGATCTGACGGCGGAAGATGAGGATGGCGAGGAACTCGTTGTGGAATTGCAGGAACCACTGTCTGCGGAAGAACTGAAAAGTCTGATGGAACAGATGCCACTCCCTCAGGAACTTTGCGACTTTTTTGCGGTCACCAATGGTATGCAGCTTTTATCGGCAGAGCTATACGATTCTGATTCGCTGCAGTATGTGCAAGGAATCATTCCGTTCCATGGTTTTGGTAATGGCGATTTTACCTGCATCGCGACAAAAGAATCAGACTTGCCGGAGGGGAGCGTCCTGTTTATGAACCATTCACCCGATGTTCTGGTCCCGGTTGCTGATTCATTGTGTGACTGGATTAAAAAAGTCGTCGCTGAAATTCAGGAAAAAGGATGTCTGCTGCATCCTGCTGACTACTTTAGTCGACCAGATGAGCAGGGGGTTTACAGTCATGTTCCAGACGATCTGAAGGGGAGAGACTGTGAACTGAATCGTTGACCTGCAGGCTGTGGATCGAAAAAAATATTCTCTTCACAAGTTCCGGGAATAAATCCTGTCTGAAACAGATCTGTTATAGGGTAAGTGAAATCACTCCCTCGATCTTTTCAGGTGAGGTTCCTGCATGTCTCAATCATATCAACGGTCTGTATGTCGTAATCTTTTCGGCTGGCTGAATCGTGAACTGCGAATGTATGTGGTTGCGAAACTGATGACATTCGTTCTGGTTCTGATCGTTTTCCTTCTCACTCTGCCAGGCTGCAGTTTCAGTTACGAGTTGTTTCTTGAAGGCCAGGTATTGGCGGGGGCCGATCAAAGTCCGGTCGCGGGTGCTAAGGTTACGCTGGTTTTAATGAACTCAGATGAAGTCACCTGTGTGACAGATTCACAGGGACGCTGGGTGTTAAAAAAGTCGCTGAACGATATCTGGTTCGAGTCTGGGAAAGACAAGAAACAGTGGCTCAGATCGGATGAATTTAAGCTGCGTATTGAAGCCCGTGAAGAGACATATTTCGTGCCTTGCCCCCGCGTGGCTGTTCAGAAATCAGGAGATGCTTTTGGTTTTGTAATGGCGGTACTGGAGGTACAACAGGAACCAGAAGTCAGAGAACCGCTCCCTGAGTTTCAGCCTCTCGAAGCCGTAAAGCCCTGTCATTATGACAATTAAGGTAATTGTAATTTCTCTGACAGAATGAAAAAGATTTCAGATCCAGTCGATTTTATCGGATGCCGCTCGACTACAGGGGAAAACGCCAACACATCCTGACTTTAAGGAACGGCTAATAAAATTTGACGATGCCTACAGCCTGCAGGATATCACCCCTTACGGCCGCCAGGAAGCATTTGAAGACTCCCCCGTCGGCTGGCCACAGAAGCCGACTTACGGTTAACGAAAGAGACTTTGCAGAACAGAATGTGGGAGCCGGTGAGACGTCAGACAGAAGACGAATTTCCGGCTTCCCATTCCTGTACTGACAGATTCGCATCCTCCAGGTCCCTCTGGTGTTCTCTCCGGTACATCAGAAAAAGCCTCCAGTACAAGCCGGGGATCCAGATAAAAGTGATTGTCCAGCCAACGCTGATTCCGGCGGGAGCAGGTAGCAGTTCAAATCTGAAGGGAAGATAAATGATGAGCCATGCCAGTGACCAGATGCCAAAGAAATAAGCTGCTTCATTGAAGTTTTTATTTTCACTTGCCGAAACAGGGATGCCTTCCTCTGGAATCGTATAACGGACAAACCAGCCACACAGTGGCAGAATTGGTAACAGTAAGTATTTGATTTGTTGAAAGTACCAGGCTGACAGAATGCTGATCAGAGCTGTCACAGTGGCAAAAATGATGGTTAATTTGTCCCAGCGCTTTCGGGTATGTAGAAAATCATCGGGCCGAGGTGTTCGTGGTTTATTCAAATGCCGGTTTCGTAGTGGTAGTGCAATCTTATGGCAGAACAGCGGCCAGTTTTCCTGCTGGGTTTCCGGGAAGTGACTTCGGAAAAATTGAATCATCCAGAGTTGTTCTTCTTTTTTAAAATAGAACAAGTTGATGCAACCGGTTTGGGAGACGGCTCGGACTTTAATCTGACCATGAGAATACAGGCTCCACCGGATAACCTCAATCTCTGACAGTTTTAGTTCGCGCCTGGAAAAGATGCCTTGCAGTATCAGATTACCACCGTGAAGAATGACTGAGACACCCTTCCAGACCAGGATACTCCAGATAGAGATGGATGCTATCGGAAGGTATAAAATGCCCACAATCAGAAAAGCATAGTTTCTCCGGTCGACCGGTGCTGAGAGCCACATTGCAAGCCCACCACCGATGGATATTAGGGAGAAAAAGACCAGATTAATAATCCCGTCAGTACGAAACTGCTTATGTGGCTGAATGACTTGTTCGATTTGATCCATATCGACTGGGACAACTGAAGTTTCAGGTCGCTCCATCATAATCTCGAACCCACGTTTCTGTCCGTAGTCTGAGGAGAAGATCCGGCTTCCCATTCTTCGACAGAAGTCTTCGATGCTTTCAGCTGCTTTTTATGACGAACCTTATCGAGACGGTAGCAATTCCAGAAAACGACTGGCATCCAAATTAGAGTCAGACAGATCATGAACATATCGTTATCAAGAAACGGGAGCTCAATAAATTTGAGCCCCACCAGAATGGTCAGATATACAATCAGCATTCCTCCTGAAAAAATGAGAAAGGAACGGGACTCTTTATCCGCACTGAGTTTTTGCGATACCATTCCCTGTTTGGGAGTGGAATAACGCATGGACAACCAGAGAATCATTGGCAGTAAAGGAGCAGACAAGAGGTGCGGTAGGTTAAACTTCCAGGCGGCAAGGATTCCCCCCACTGTAAATAATAGAATCCAGGGTAGCAAAAGCCGGTCCCAGCGTTTCCTGGTGAGCAGGACTTCATCATTATCCGGGACAGGCAGTGCCTGGGGATCATATCGCCTGAGCGGCATCGCCACACGATGACAAAACAGATCCCAGCCTTCTTGATCTGGCTCGGGAATCTGCGCTCGAAGATATTCCACGATCCTGAGTCGATCTTCACACGGAAAGTTTTTTAGATAGATTCTGATTTTCTTAGTCAGGGTTTTCAGTTTGATACCACCAGAGGGACTGGCGATCCAGCGGAGCTGTCTGATGCGGTCCAGATCGAGTTCTTTTCGCCGCAGGACTCCCTGCTCAATAATTTTATTACCTTGAATCGTCAGAGATGCGTAGTGATAAGAGAGGATCATCCAGACAGAACCAGTCGTCCAGAATGACCAGAAGACGATGGAGAATATAAACATGTTATATTCACAGTCCGTTATTACTGGATCTGTGAGCAGGGCATAGAAAGAAAAAAACACCATTCCAGCAAAAAATAGAAAACAACATATTCCCTGGTAGAGGATTGTTTTACGGAAATGAAACTGTTTCTCATCACATGAGGAATCGGGTGTTGATGTGGGAGATCCATTCATGGCTAGTGATCACTCTGTTCAAGAGAGCAAACTGGGGAAGTCTCAATCAGGTAAACGGCTCAGGGAGAGGCAGGATTAATTAAATCGGCTGAAATTAGCATTTCCTGGAAAAGGAGAGCCTTTCTTGTGCTGAAGTTATTTAACATTCCAGCCTCCCGAAAACAGGATGACTAAGATATATCCCCAGATGGGAGACGTGATTAACACGATCCCACTGACGACGATGAGTGAGACTGTGATTTTCATTGAGCGGTGTCTGCAAGAGGCGCAGTAGATACCGGTTCCCCAGATGACGATGAAAAACAGAGGCAGTAACTGAAACAGAGGGGCCATGAAACGGCCCCGGGGAAACAGAGGCATCAGCAACCAGGGGAGAACCAGTAACACGAATGCTCCACCAGCCAGTGTTGCCAGTAGTAAAATCATTGACCAGACTGTTACAATCTGCCAGGGAAATGCTGTGCTTTTGGCTGAGGTGTCACCATGATCTGAATTTTCAGATGCATTCATCGAGCGCCCTTTCTGAATGTGTTATGAGAATTGTATCAGGAATATCGCAGGCACAAGCTCAGAAAATGAGTGGTAGGTGTATAAGGTATCAACGGTATGTTTCTTCTTCAGCAGCCTTCTGCAGAACAGATCAACGAATTCATCGCGATTCAGTCACAGCAGGAGTTGACTTACACCTCCATCGGAGCAACCCGGACACCAACTTCGCCTGATGGATTTCAGGTCGATTATAACCGGATCTGTCTGGGGCAGGGGAGAGCCGTTTATGAACAGGCAAAGCAGGCGCTGTGTGACTGGCAGCATTTTCAATTGGGCTGGGTGAGCCTGCATCGGCCGGCTGCGTTGCCTGAGCCGGGACAGACGGTGGCCATTCTGGCGCAGGCGCTGGGACTGTGGGTTCTGAATGCGAGTCGGGTCGTGTATGTACTGGAAGAGACGGAGCCCGTTCAACGTTTTGCGTTCGCGTATGGCACACTGCCTGATCATGCGGAGTGTGGCGAAGAACGTTTTCAGGTGGAATGGCGGGCCGACGATGATTCGGTCTGGTATGATCTCTATGCTTTCTCTCGACCGCAGCAACTGATGTCCAAAATCGCTTATCCTTACGTGCGACGCAAGCAGAAACAGTTTGCGCGTGACTCACTGCAGGCGATGCTGACAGCCGTCGTAAAGGACAGAAAATAGCTCGCTGGATGCGGTAATAGGAAGGTATAATTAAAAGAGTGCGCTTCAGAACGATTCCCGTTGAGAAGTGAAAGGAGGTACCACATGTTTAAAATCATTCTGGGGATTGGTGGATTCATTGTGGGACTGCCGCTTGGTTTTTTTGGTATGTTCGTGATCGCTGACTGGTTTCGGGTGAACTGGATTCATGGCGACAGTCTGCCGATCTGGGGGATCGTGCTGGTGTGCATCGTGACGTCACTGCTGGGGGTAGGCATCGGACATCTCTGCGACCGGCGCAGTGGCAGGCATCCCTTGGATTAGCTATCATTTTCTCGCTGCTCTGACTTTGCTGTTTAAACAGACTCTTCATCGAAGGGAAGCCGATGTCGAAGGGAAATTCGTGTCTGCCTGAACGCACCCCGGTTGTCATCGTCGGTGCCGGTCCGACGGGGCTCTCTCTCGCCGTGGAACTGGCGCGACGGAACATCGCATTCCTGCTGATTGACCGGCGTCCGGAACCATTGCCGTTTGATCGTGCGACCGTGATTCACAGCCGCTCGCTGGAAATATTCGAGTCGATGGGTGTCATCGATGCATTTCTGAAGCGGGGGCATCTGATGCGGGGCTTTAATATCTTCGCCTATGGTCAGATCGTCGCGCAGACGGACTTCAACAGCCTGGAATGCCGGCATCCTTACGACCTGAATTTATCGGAAAATGAAACGGAAGATATCCTGACCGAGCGACTCATTGAACTGGGAGGTGCCGTTACGCGGGGCTGGGAACTGAGCGGCCTGGAGCAGAATGAATCACAGGTTACCGCGCAGCTGCGATCCACAGAGGGAACAGAGCAGACTGTAATCGCAGACTGGCTGGTAGGAACGGATGGAATTCACAGCCGGGTCAGAGAGGCATGTGGTATTGACGTGGAAAGCCATCGCTATCTGCGGCGCTGGGGAGTGATCGATGGTCAAATCAAAGACTGGCAGCATGCTAAGGATCGGGCGGCGATTCAGATCGAAGCACCGGCTTTGAATCCGATTCCCCTGCCACAGGATCGCTGGCGGATTTATTTCCGGGCCGATGATGAGATCGATAATGCGGCTCTACTGGAACAGATCAACGCTGGTCTCGATTCTCTGTCTCCCGGTTCGCGGCTGCTGGAACCGGATGAGCCGATGCTGTACCACACGTATCGACAATTGAGTGCCCATTATCAGTCGGGACGAGTTCTGCTGGCGGGTGATGCGGCGCATGCCTGCAGTCCAATTGAAGGGCATGGCATGAATACGGGCATTCACGATTCCTTTAACCTGGGCTGGAAACTGGCACTGGTCATCCAGGGGACGGCGGATGCGAAACTACTCGCCAGTTATGAGCAGGAACGGCGACCCGCGGCAGACGCTG